>NZ_LPXN01000126.1 GCF_001618175.1 Oceanibaculum pacificum
CCGCCGCCCAGATCGATGGTGCCGCTGGCGGCCTGGCCGTTCAGCGCCGTCAGATTGGAGATCGTCACCGTGATCATATCGCCAACCGCGAAGTCGGTGATGGTGTCGCCGGCCCACCGGTTTATCGGGGCAATGAAGCTATCCGCGCCGGCCCCGCCGGTCAGCGTATCGGCACCCATGCCGGCGCGCATGGTGTCGTCACCGCTGCCGCCGATCAGGATGAAACTGCCGTCGGCTTCCGCAAAGCCGTTCCAGTCAATCGCCCCGGTGGCGGCGGAGCCATCGACGGTCAGGGTCTGGCCTTCCGCCACCGTCGCGTCGTCGGTGGTGATTTTGACGGTGCCGGTCGCATGGCCGATCGCCACCGTCTCGACATTGGT
The DNA here is from genome assembly GCF_001618175.1 of Oceanibaculum pacificum. Lineage (GTDB taxonomy): Bacteria > Pseudomonadota > Alphaproteobacteria > Oceanibaculales > Oceanibaculaceae > Oceanibaculum > Oceanibaculum pacificum. The sequence continues at coordinate 381 of NZ_LPXN01000126.1, forward strand.
GAGCGTCGTGGCGCTGAAGGTGACGTCCTGCGCCGCCGTGATGTTCAGCGTGTCGTTGCCGTCACCGCCATTGATGTTGTCGTCTGCGTTCAGCGCATCGGCGATGCTGGCATTGAAGCTATTGTCGCCCGCCGTGCCCGTGAAGGAATCGTTGCCAACCGTCAGCTCCGGCGGCGCGAGGGTGATCGTGGTTTCGCCGGTAATCGCGTCATAGGCGGCCTTGAAGGTGCCGCTGTTCGCGCTGAGCCCGGTAAGCGTCAGGAGCTTGCCGCCCCCCAGCTCTATAGCGTCGCTGGCCGCCAGACCGTTCAGCGCCGTCAAGTCGACGCCTTGGAGGACAACGCTGTCACCCATGGCGAAGTCAGAAATCGTGTCGCCATCGAGATCGTCCACGCCGCCCTGGAAGACGTCCTCGCCCGCACCGCCGGTCAGCGTATCGTTTCCGACGCCGCCGGCCAGCGTATCGTCGCCGGCACCGCCGATGATCGCATCGTCCCCGCCGCCGCCGGTCAGAGAATCGTCGCCCGCGCCGCCGGTGATCGCGAAGGCCCCGTCGGTCTCCGCGCTGCCGTCCCAGGAAATCGCGCCATCGGCCCCGGAGCCGTCGACAATCATGGTCTGGCCGGCGGCGACGGTGGCGTCGTGGGTCGTGATCTTGACCGCCCCGCTGGCATGGCTGATGTTGACCGTCTCGACATTGGTCAGCGTCGTGTCGGTGAAGCCGACATCCTGCGCCGCCGAGATGACCAGCGTGTCGCTGCCGATGCCGCCGTCGATCACATCGCCTTCGTTCAGCGCGTTCGCGATGGCGGCGTTGATCGTGTCATCGCCCGCCCCCAACACCGGCGTCTCGTCGTCGACGGTCAGGTCGACCGGCTTGGGCGCCAGGGTGATGGTGGTGGAGCCATTGCTGTAAACGGCCTTGAAGTCGCCGCTGTCGGCCGTGATGCCGGTGAGCGTCATGAAATTGCCGTTGCCCAGATCGAGCTTGCCGCTGGCGGCAGCGCCATTCAGCAGCGTCGACAGGTCCGCGGATTGCACCACGATGGTGTCGCCGATGGCGAAATCGGTGATGGTGTCGCCCGCATGGTCGCCAACGGTGCCCAGGAAGGTGTCGTTGCCGGCCCCGCCGGTCAGGCTGTCCGCCCCGCCATTGCTCTCGAAATAATCGTCGCCGTCGCCGCCGGAGATCGTGTCGGCGCCGTCGCCGCCTTCGAGATTGTCGCCCGCCGAGCCGCCGGTGATGGAGAAAGCGCCGTCGGTCTCCCTGTATCCATTCCAGCTGACGAATTTGGTCGCGGCGGAGGCATCGACAATCAGGGTCTCGCCGGCCGCGACGGTGGCATTATGGGGGGTGATTTGAACCGAGCCGCTGGCATTCTCGATGACCACTTCCTCGACATTGACCAGGGTCGTGGCGTTGAAATCGACGCTATGCGCCACACTGATGATCAATGTGTCGTAGCCGGCGCCGCCATCGATCTCGTCATCCTCATTCAACGCCAAATTGGCATCGACAACGAAAGTATCGTCGCCGGCGGTGCCGGTAATCTCATCGTACGGCCCCATGACGGGGTTATGCACCAGCGTGTACTCCGCCAGCAGCCCGGCGAAGGCTTCCCGCGCCGCCGGGGTGAAGGCGGGAATAGCCGGCAGGCCGTCCGGCGTGCGGAACGACCAGCCGCCGCCCAGCGCCGTGCCGCCGACCGGACCTTGCGACGCGGCGACCGGCGCGCCCAGCGCGTCCTGCAGGTCAGCCACGAAATCCTGCCCGATCTCGCCCTCGGCCACCGAGCAGCCATAGAGCAGCACTTCCGCGTCAGCCGCCAGGCAGGCCGCGATGCGCCGCAGCGCCGCCGCCTCCCCCGCCAGCCCGGCGGCATCGACCAGAGCGCCCGCCAGATGCAGCGCGCCGGGTTCGCCATGGGACAGGATGTGCAGGTCGCTCAGCGGGCCATGACGCTCCGCCAGCGCCGCGATCTGCGCCAGGGGCGTCGCTTCCGGCGTCAGATAGGCGACGGCGAAATCCGCTGGCCGCGCCTCGATCAGGTCCGTCGCGCCGGAAAGCGCGCCGTCGATGACAAGCAGCTTACTGTTGGCAGTGGCGTAAAACATTCAAAGGACCCCTTATGTGACTTTGGAGGTCCCCCGCGAATGTTCCGGGCGCGGCCCGATCGTCACCGGTTTTCCGGCATACGACCGCACGCGCGCAACCGTCGCACGAGACCATTGCTACCCGTCTTTGTGGGGGAAGATTTTCAGGACGGTCAGTCTCAACCGTCTCAATTGTCTCAAGGAATCGAAAATTCCGTCAGGAGTCGATGAACACGACGCCCTTGCCGAAAATCGCCCGGATCGGCAGTCGGAAACGCTGTTCCCGCGCCTTCTTCCGCAGCCGGCTCAGGATGACGTCGATGCGGTGGGTTTCCGGATGCTCGTCATATTCGAACAGCTGGTCGTGCAGGATTTCCTTGGCGTAGACCTGGCTGGGATTGCGATAGAGGATTTGCAGCAGCGCGAATTCCTGCGCCGTCAGCCTGAGTATCCCGCCATCGGGGGCGACCAGGCAGGACCGGGCGGCGTCGAGCGTCCAGTTCGACGATTGAGCCGCCTCCTGCAAGGACGAATCCTCCGACAGGCCGTCGCCGCGGATGCGCGCCCACAGCTTGTCGATCTCTTCCGCCAGGCGGGCGAAATTCACCGGCTTCACCAGATACACGTCGGCGCCCAGGGTGAGGCCGCGCAGCCTGTCGGTCTGGCCGCCGCGCGCGCTGACCACGATCAGCCCGAAGCCCGACATCTCGTTCAGATACTCGATGACGCTGAATCCGTCCTCGCCCGGCAAACCCAGATCGACCAGCACGATATCGACCGGGTTGCGGTGCAGCTGCTTCCAGAAATCCTCGGCGCTGGCCGCGCCCCAGGCCGCGAGGCCCTTCGATTGCAGGAAGAACACCAGCTCCTCGCGCAGATCGTCATTATCCTCGATGAGGGCGATACGGGGTGTGGGTTTGCTCATGAATCGGTCGCTGGCGGCGTTGCGGGCAGGAAAACCTCGAAGCGGCATCCGGCCGGCGTATTGGCGGCCAGGATGATATCGCCGCCATGGGCCAGTGCTATCTGCCGGGCGACGAACAGGCCCAGCCCGGAACCGCGCTGCCGTCGGCGGCCCTGACTCTCCCCCTGGCGGTAGCGCTCGAAGATCAGGCCGGCCTGGCCCCGGGGGATGCCCCGGCCCTGATCCTGGATCGACACCACATAGCGCTCGTCCCGGCGGACGATACCGACATCGATGCGGCCATGCTCGGAATATTTCACCGCATTGTCCAGCAGGTTGGACAAGGCTATCCGCAGCAGGGCCGGATCGGCCTGCACGATGACCGGCGCGCCGGTATCGGGTAGCCCGCCGACCGTCAGATGCAGCCGGTGCAGGTCGGACATTTCCACCAGCTGCGCGGCGGCGCGAACCTGTTCGACCAGGTCGACCGGCTGCATGTCGAGATACAGCGTATCGGCCGACAGGCGGGCATCGGCCAGGCAATTATCGGTAAGCTGCGACAGCCGGTCGGTGGCGCGCTGGATCTTGTCGTAGCGCTTCAGCACCTGCTCCCGATCCGCCAGGCCGGGGCGCAGATTCTCCAGCGCGGCGGAGATGACCGCCAGCGGCGTGCGGAATTCGTGGCTCACCATGGCGACGAATTGGCGCTGGTTGAAGCTGGCTTCGCGCTCGACCCGCAATTCGCGCTCAAGCTGCCTTTCCTGGCTGATCCGACGCACGATCAGGATCATCACCGTCAGCATGATAGCCATCATGACGAACTGCCACTGCCCGAACAGCATGGGGCTGAAGCCGATAAGGCCGCGCAGCATCAGCTCATGCAGCAGGCCGGTCACCGAAAACACCGCCGGCAAGGTGACGATCGCGGCATCCATGCTGCGCATCCGCCCCAGCCGGTAGAGCCGGAGGATCGCCTGCACGGCCATGCCGGCGATAACCACACAGATGACGATCTGCATGTCCTTGGCGAATTCGTAGAATCCCAGGGGAATGGAAAGCTGCAACAGCAGGCTGAGGCCGATCGCCGCCATGACCCCGCGGTACAGCCGGGGCGAATGCTCGCGAATATTCAGCACCTCCGCCGACATCCAGAAAATCGTGCTGTAGGTCACCAGCGTCATGATGCTGGTCAGGTAATGTTGCAGCGGCCCCCAGATATCGCCGAACAGCCAGGTCACATAGCCCTGGATGCAGGCAATGCCCAGATACACCGCCGAAACGGACCCGATCGACCAGAGCACCCGGCTGTTGAGGTAGAGCGCCAGCAGGATGGCGAGCGCGCTGGAGAATGCGGCCATGCCGAAATAGAAGCTCCAGAAGGAAGTCGCCCACGCCGCCTGCCCCAGGAACGCCGCCGGTTGCCAGAGCATCGGAAACAGGATCACGGCGCTGGTGCTCTGCACCCGCAGGACGATGTCGTAGCCTTCGCTCGCCGGGGCCGGCTGGGAAAAGGTATAGACCGGGAAACGATAGTTCAGATCGTCGTCCGGCGCGCCCCAGCGGTCGCCGGCCTCCCGCCGCCGCCAGGGCGCTGCCCCATCGAGCGGCCGGCTGTACAGGGTCAGCAGGTCGAGATAGACCGGGCTGAGCTGCATCCACAGCGCGTCGTCCTCGAAGCGCTCCCTGGGAATCGTGAAGCGCAGCCAGAAGGCCGAGTCGGTGTAGCCCCGCGACAGCACCCGGTTCTCCCGCCGCAGCTCCTCCGCCGGCAGCGCCAGGAAATCCTCCAGCGTCATCCGGCCGGTGGGATCCTCGTAGAGATCGTAGGGCAGGTCGGGACCGACCGAATAGGATCTGGCGACCGCGCCGGCCGCACCGAACAGCATGCCGGCGAGAAGCAGCCCGGTCAGGAAAAACAAGCCTCGCATCGACAGCGGCCAGCCCTCGGTTTTCAAAAGCGATGGCTCAATCTAGAGGCTTACGCCGCTGCTGGTCACGGTTATCTGCTTAGTGCAGCACAATTTTTCTTGGACATCCGGTCGGCGGAAACTTCATCGAACCGAAATAATCTGCTGCCGCCGGCACTTTAGAATGGTGGTTTTCCCGATGCATTGGGGCGATGCCATGGTGGCGCAAGACCAGCAAAGATGTCCACCAAAGGACACGCAGGCCGACAGCCTGATCGACGCCATCGAAAGCGCGTCCGAGGCGTTCGTAATCTGGGACGCGGAGGACCGCATGGTGTTCTGCAATTCCCGCTATAAGAGCTTCTTCGCCGAGCCGGAGAAAGTGCGCCCCGGCGTGCGGTTCGATTCGCTGGTGGAAATGAACATCGCCAACACCAGCGTCACCGAGATCAGCCTGCTGCCGGCCGGGTGGGACCCCGACCAATATCGCCGCGCCCGGCTCGACTGCCATAATCTGGCCAGCGACACCTTCATCCAGCTCCGCGACGGGCGCTGGCTGCAATCGCGCGAGCGACGCACCCGCGAGGGCGGCATTGTCGGCGTCTATACCGACATTACCGACCGCAAGCGCGCCGAGGAGGCCCTGGCCCTCGCCAAGCGCGCGGCGGAGGAGGCGAACCTCGCCAAGTCGCGCTTCCTGGCGGCGGCCAGCCACGATCTGCGCCAGCCGCTGCATGCCGTCGGCATCCTGGTCTCCGCCCTGTCGGCCCGGCTGGAGGAAGACCGGCAGAAGGAGATCGCCGGCCAGATCGGCGAATGCCTGGAAACGGTTTCCGGCCTGTTCGACGCGCTGCTCGATATTTCCAAGCTGGATGCCGGCGTGGTCGCCCCGGCCTTCGCGCCGGTGCCGCTCGGCCCGTTGCTGAAAGTGCTGCGGCGAGAATTCATGCCGCAGGCCGAGCGCAAGGGGCTGCGGCTGACCGTGCTGGAGAGCCGGCTGGCGGTGCGCAGCGACGCGGCCATGCTGGGGCGCATCCTGCGCAATTTCCTGTCCAACGCGATCAAATACACCGAGTCCGGCGGCGTCGTGCTGGGCGTGCGGCGGCGCGGGGCGGAGTTCCGGATCGACGTGATCGATAGCGGCCCAGGCTTCGACCCCGCCGAGGCGCAGGCCGTGTTCCACGAATTCCACCGTCTGGAAGGCGCGGCGGCGCAACAGGGCATTGGCCTCGGCCTGTCCATCGCCGACCGGCTGGCGCGGCTGCTGGAACACCGGCTGGAAGTGGCGACGCAACCCGGCGCCGGCGCGCGCTTCTCGCTCTATGCCGCCCCGGCCGAGGCGACCGTCGCGGCCGCGGCGCCGATGCCCGCGCCCAGCCGGGTGCTCTCCGGCCGCCGCCTGCTGCTGATCGACGACGATCCGGAAATCCGCCGGGCGGCGCTGCTGCTGTTCGAGGCCTGGGGCTGCCGCTGCGCCGCCGCTTCCGGCCTGGAGGACGCGGCGGCGGCGCTGGAGCGGCTGGACGGGCGGCCGGAAGCGATGATCGTCGATTATCACCTGAAACGCGGGCGCACCGGGGATTGGGTGGCGGCCCGCCTGGCCGAAAGGCTGGGCGCGCCGGTGCCGACCGTGATGGTCACCGGCGAGACCGCGCCGGAGCTGTTGCAGAAGGTGCAGGGGCTGGGCTTCCCGGTGCTGCACAAGCCGTTGCAGCCGATGCGGCTGCGCGCCATGCTGCAGCACCTGCTGGCTTAGGGCCGCCGGTAGCGGCGGGCCAGCACGGCGGCCTCGATGCGCGAGGCGATGCCGAGCCGGCGCAGGGTCTGGGAGACCTGGTTCTTCACCGTCTGTTCGGCCAGCCCCAGCCGGTCGCCAATGGCGCGGTTGGTCAGCCCCTCGCCCAGCAGCGCCAGTATCTCGCCCTGCCGCTCCGTCAGCCCCAGGGTTTTCGGGTCCAGGGCCGGCCGCTCGGGCCTCGGCTCCTCCTCGCCATCGATGATCGAGGGCGGCACGTAGACGCCGCCGGCCAGCACCAGCCGCAGCGCGCCGGCCATCACCTCGGTGCGGGTCGATTTCGGCAGGTAGCCGGCCGCCCCCGCCGCCAGCGCCCGGCGGATCAGCGCCGGCGTCTCATCCGCCGACACCACGATGACGGCGACCGCCGGGAAATGCTGGCGCAGCAGGTCCAGCCCCTCCAGCCCGCGCGCGCCGGGAATCACCAGATCCAGCAGCACCAGCCCGATTTCCGGGTCGCGGCCCAGACAATCGATCACCTGCGGCAGGGTCTCGACCTCCAGCACCGGCATGCCCGGGGCGCAGCCTTCCAGCATCTCGCGCAGGCCGCTGCGGATCAGGGCGTGGTCGTCGGCGATCAAGGCTTTCGGCATGGCGTCGCCCTATAGCGGAACCGGTACGGTACGAAAGTACCAAGTCCTGCCTCCCCGCTCAATCGCCGCCTTCGAGCGGTTGCGAAGCGGACGGCGGATCATCCGGCCGGGCCATCCGGTACCTCTTGTTTTCCAATATTCAAGCCACGGTCAAAAAACGATCCGCATACGCCGCCTAATGTCTCCCGGCCTACTGCACACAGGACAGGGATCCCGATGGCTGGCATCGACATAGACGGCATTACCAAGAATTTCGGCCGCACCGAGGTGCTGCGCCGGGTCGATCTCGACATCCGCGCCGGGGAGTTCATGACGCTGGTCGGCCCGTCGGGCTGCGGCAAGTCGACCCTGCTGCGCATCGTCGCCGGGCTGGAGCTGCAATCCAGCGGCTCGGTGCGCATCGCCGACACGCCGGTCGACAGCCTGCGGCCGCGTGACCGCGACCTGGCGATGGTGTTCCAGTCCTACGCGCTCTACCCCCATCTGACGGTCGGCGAGAACATCGCCGTGCCGCTGCGCATGCGGCGGCTGAAGGGACATCAGCGCTGGCCCTATCTGGGCGCTTTCATGCCTGGCGCGCGCGGCATTGAGCGCGCCATCGCCGCCGAGGTCGAAGCGGTCGCCGCGATGCTGGATATCGGCCATCTGCTGGCGCGCAAGCCGGGCCAGCTTTCCGGCGGTCAGCGCCAGCGCGTGGCGCTGGGCCGGGCCATGGTGCGCCACCCCAAGGCCTTCCTGATGGACGAGCCGCTATCGAACCTCGACGCCAAGCTGCGCGTCCATATGCGCGCCGAGATCGCGCAGCTGCATCGCCGGCTGGGCACCACCTTCATCTATGTCACGCACGATCAGGCCGAGGCGATGACCATGTCGGACCGCATCGCCGTGATGATGGACGGTGCTGTCCTGCAGGTGGCCTCGCCGGACACGGTCTATAACGATCCGACCGACATCCGCGTCGCCGAATTCATCGGCAGCCCGAAGATCAACGTGCTGCCCGCCATCGTGCGGCCCGATGGCGGGCTGGCGGTCGAGGACAGCGTCATTCCGGTCGAGGCCGCGGCCCCGCCGGGCGACCCGGTGAAGCTCGCGTTCCGGCCGGAACATGCCTTGCTGGCCGATCCCGCCCAGGCAGCGCTGCGCGGGCGGATCGCGCATGTCGAGAATCTCGGCTCCGACATTCTGGTGCATGTGCGGGTCGGCGAGAGCGGCCAACCGCCGCTTGTGGTGCGCACCGCGCCGAACGGTCACCGGCACGAGATCGGCGAGAAGATCGGCATCGACCTGTCTTCCCGCCCGCCTTTGCTGTTCGGCCGCGACGGCAAGCGCATCGGCGTTGGCGCCGCCCGGCGGCGGGAGGTCGCCCATGGTTGATCACGCCCTGGACCGCCCGCTGACGGTATCGACGCCGGTTTCCGACAGGATGGGGCGCTGGGTGCGGCTGCGCCAGGCAATGGCCGCCTACGCGCTATGCACGCCGGCGGTGGTGTTGATGCTCGCCCTGCTGGTCGGGCCAATCCTGGCGGTGATGGCCTTGTCGGTCACCGACTACCAGCTTGGCGCGAAGAGCCTCGCCTTCATCGGACTGGAGAACTACGCCGAGATGTTCGGCGACCGGGTGTTCTGGATCTCGCTGACCAACACGATGATCTATGTCGCCATCGTGGTGCCCGGCTCGGTGCTGCTGGGCCTCGGCGTCGCCCTGCTGATCGAGGCCGGAGACAGCGGCAAGACCTTCTATCGCGCGGTGTTCTTCCTGCCGGTCATGGCGACGCTGATCGCCATGGCCATCGTCTGGGAATTCATGCTGCACCCGCAATTCGGGCTGGTGAATTTGCTGCTGAAGCTGGTCGGCATCGCGCCGCAGAACTGGCTGACCGACGGCGACCTGGCGCTTTACGTGCTGGCGACGATCGGCATCTGGCAGGCGGTCGGCTTCAACATGGTGCTGTTCCTGGCCGGCATCGTCTCGATCCCGCGCTTTCTCTACGACGCGGCGGAGATGGACGGCGTACCCAGCGCCTGGGAGCGGTTCCGCCTGGTGACCTGGCCGATGCTGGGGCCGGTGACGCTGTTCGTGGTGGTCATCACCTCGATCCGCTCCTTCCAGGTGTTCGACACGGTGCATGTGCTGACCAAGGGCGGGCCGAACAAGGCGACCGAGGTGCTGCTCTACAGCATGTACGCCGAGGGGTTCGAGTTTTTCCGCTCCGGCTACGCCGCCGCCATCACCGTCATCTTCCTGGTCTTCGTGCTGCTGCTGACGGTGGTGAAGACCCAGCTTCTCGACAAGAAGGTGCATTACCAATGAGCGCCCGCCCGACCCTCGGCTTCGCCATTTTGCGCCATGCGCTGCTGCTGCTGGGCGCCGCCTTCATGCTGGCCCCCTTCGTGTGGATGATCTCGACCTCGCTGAAGCCCTCGACGGAAATCTTCCTCGATCATGTCCGCCTGTGGCCCGACCAGTTGGCGGTGGTGGAGAATTACACCGCCGCTTTCACCAAGGCGCCGCTGCTGTGGTTCCTGCTGAACGGGGTGATCGTCACAATCTCGATCTTCGCCTTGCAGGTGCTGGTGGCGCTGCCCTGCGCCTATGCGCTGTCGAAGCTGCGCTTCAAGGGCAAGCAGGCGCTGTTCGCGGTGGTGCTGCTGTGTCTGCTGATCCCGCCGCACGCCATCTCGGTGCCGCTGTTCCTGCTGTTCCACCAGATCGGCATTCTCGACAGTTACGCAGCCCTGGTCGTGCCCTTCATCATCTCGGTGTTCGGCATTTTCCTGATGCGGCAATTCTTCATGACCGTGCCGGATGATCTGATCGACGCCGCGCGGATGGACGGCATCTCGGAGTTCGGCATCGTCTGGCGCGTCATGCTGCCGACCGCCATCCCGGCGCTGACCGCCTTCGGCATCTTCTCCGTGGTCGCCCACTGGAACGATTATTTCTGGCCGCTGATCGTCATCAACAGCGAGCATCTGCTGACACCGCCGCTCGGCGTCGCTGCCTTCCGCAATCAGGAGGCCGGCACCGATTTCGGCCCGCTGATGGCCGCCGCCACCATCGTCATCGCCCCTCTCGTGATCGCCTTCCTGATGGCGCAGCGCCGCTTCATCGAGGGCATCGCGCTGACGGGCATGAAGTAACCCCGTACGTCAACCAAGCAGGAGTAACGCCATGCTGAAGCATATACTCGCAACCGCGGCCGTCGCCGGCATGACCATCGCCGGCGCGGCGCAGGCCGCCACCGAGATCGTCGTGCAGTACCCCTATGGCGAGCTGTTCAACGAGACCCACAAGCAGCTGAAGGCGGAATTCGCCAAGACCCACCCCGACATCACGGTCACCTTCCGCACGCCCTACGATTCCTACGAGGAAGGCACCCAGAAGATCCTGCGCGAGGCGGTGACCAACCAGCTGCCGGACGTCACCTTCCAGGGGCTGAACCGGGTGCGCATCCTGGTCGACCGCGACATCGCCGTGCCGATGGACGAATTCATCAAGGCCGAGAAGGAGTTCGAGAAGGAAGGCTTCCACCAGGCGATGTTCGACATCGGCGCGCAGAACGGCAAGGTCTACGCCCTGCCCTTCGCCATCTCGCTGCCGATCACCTACTGGAACCTGGATCTGGTGAAGCAGGCCGGCGGCGACCCGGACAATCTGCCGACCACCTGGGACGGCGTGATCGACATGGCGAAGAAGATCGACGCGCTGGGCCCGGACATTAACGGCCTGACCTATGTGTGGGACATCACCGGCAACTGGCTGTGGCAGGCCCCGGTCTTCGCCCAGGGCGGCACCATGCTGAACGAGGACGAGAGCAAGGTGGCCTTCGATGGCCCGGCCGGTCAGTTCGCGATGAAGACCCTGGCCCGCTTCGTCACCGAGGCCAACATGCCGAACCTGTCGCAGCCGGACGCCCGCGCCACCTTCGCCGCCGGCAAGACGGGCATTCACATCACCTCCACCTCCGACCTCGCCAAGACCACCGAGATGATCGGCGGCAAGTTCACCCTGAAGACCCACACCTTCCCGGATGTGAAGCCGGGCGAAGGCCGCCTGCCGGCTGGCGGCAACGTCGCCATGATCGTCTCCACCGACACGGCCAAGCACAAGGCCGCCTGGGAGTTCGTGAAGTTCGCCACCGGCCCGCTGGGTGCGTCGATCATGGCCAAGACCACCGGCTACATGCCGCCGAACAAGGTCGCCAACGAAGTGTATCTGAAGGATTTCTACGTCCAGAATCCGAACAACTACACCGCCGTGAAGCAGTTGCCGATCCTCACCAAATGGTACGCCTTTCCGGGTGAGAACGGCCTGAAGATCACCGACGTGATCAAGGACCACATGAACTCCATCGTCACCCGCAGCCGTGCCAACGAGCCGCAGAAGGTGCTGGACGACATGACCCGCGACGTCCAGAAGCTGCTGCCGAAGAAGGCCAGCTAAAACCCGTCATCGACCTGTCGGGGCCGGCCGCGCGGCTGGCCCCGCTTTCTTGAAAGCCCCCCCGATGAAACTGATTCACCTGACCGACACCCATTTCGTGCGTGCTGGCGAGATGCTTTACGGCCTCGACCCGAAAGCCCGGCTGGATGCCTGCATCGCCGATATCAACCGCAATCATGGCGACGCCGACCTGGCGGTCATTACCGGCGACCTGACCCATTTCGGCGACCGCGAGGCCTTCCAGGCGCTGCGCCAGTCGCTCGATGCGCTCACCGTGCCCGTACAGCTTATTGTCGGCAATCACGACACCAACGCGGTGTTCCGCGATATCTTTCCGGAAGTGCCGGTCGACGAGACCGGGGCCGTGCAGAGCGTGCGCGACATGCCGGCCGGCCGGCTGATCTTCCTCGACACCACCAAGGCCGGCACCCATGCCGGCTGGTACGACGAAGCCCGCCTGGACTGGCTGGACGCGCGCCTCGCGGAGAGCGGCGACAGCCCCGTCTTCCTGTTCATGCACCACCCGCCCTTTCCGGTCGGCGTGCCGGCGATGGACCGCATCGGGCTGATGCAGCGCGACCTGTTCGGCGCGCGGATGACGCCCTATCTGCCGCGCATCCGGCATTTGTTCTTCGGCCATGTGCACCGGCCGATCTCCGGCTCCTGGCGCGGCGTGCCGTTTTCCACCCTGCGCGCCATGAACCATCAGGTCTGGCTCGATTTCAGCGATGCCGAGGGCGTGCCCGGCAGCCACGAGCCGCCGGCCTACGCAATCGTGCTGATCGCGCCGGAACAGGTGGTCATCCATTTCCACGATTTCCTGGACGACAGCCGCAAATTCAACCTGAAGGACGTCGAATACAGCTTCTGGACGGAACAGGAAGCCCGGCTTTCAGTGGCATAGCGCCGGGCCGAGAAGATGAGCGCTGGCCGTCACCGCCGCCCTGATTCGGCAGCGGCCTTGTCGGCGCAGCAGGCCGCGAAGGTAATGGCGGCGGTGAGCTGGGCCGTCATGCGCTAGGATGGCTCGGGGAACACCGCCGCCAGCAGCGCCACCACCAGCGCTTGCGTGCGGTCGTTCAGCGGCACTTCGGATACCCGCATATAGGTCGCCAGATTGGCGGCGGCGGCGGCGGCGTTCGGCGCGAGCGTATCCGCGCCGACACTCTCCAGCACCTGTTGTTGCAAGCGCTCGGCCTCCAGCTCCACATCGGCGACGCGATGGCGGAACACTTGCAGGTCGTTTTCCGGGATCGGCGGGAAACCCGGCTTCAGCAGCCGCCGCAAGCGGCGCAGCGGGCGCACGATCTCGTCGCGCCAATTGGCCACAAGCTCCATCGCCGCCGCCATTTCCGGCTCGCTCAAGCGCTCGCCGCGCCAGCAGCCATAGAGCAGCAGATTAACGTCGAGCCCGAATTTATCCTGCAACGCCAAGCAGATATCGGCCACGCCCTGGCGTTCGTATATGTCTGTCGAGAACGCCCACAGCCCCGGTTTGGCGTCCGCTTTGGTTTCCGCTTTCGCCTCTGGCTTCGCCATTCCCCTCAATCTCCAAATGAAATGCCCAGTTGCCGCGCCGTGCGCACCAGCGGCCCGGCTGGATCGACCCGATGCGACCGATCCACGATTTCCGCCAGCGGCACATCGACCACCTGGCGATTCTGCCAGGCGACCATGCGGTCGAATCGTCCCTCGGCGATCAGATCGACCGCCTTCGCGCCATAGACCGAGGCCAGCAGCCGGTCCTGCGGCACCGCTTCCGCCCCGCGCTGCACATGGCCCAGCACGGTCACCCGTGTCTCCGCCCCGGTCAGCTCCGCCAGCCGGTCGCCCAGATACTGGCCGATGCCGCCATAGCGGGTCTGGCCGGACAGGCTGCGGGTGACCGCCTCGCCCTCGGGCGTCCGCACCGATTCGGCGACCACCAGCAGCGCGAAATTGCGGCCGCCCGCGCGAACGTCGCGAACCTTCTGTGCCACCTGCTCCAGCCGATAGTCGATTTCCGGGATCAAGATAACATCCGCCCCGCCCGAGATACCGGCGTTCAGCGCAATATGACCGGCGTCGCGCCCCATCACCTCCAGCACCATCACGCGGTCATGGCTGGCGGCGGTGGGTTGCAACCGGTCCAGCGCCTCGATGGCGACCTGCACGGCGGTGGCGTAACCGATGGCATTCTCGGTCAGCGCCACGTCATTGTCGATGGTCTTGGGCACGCCGACCAGGTCGATACCTCCTTGTTGCGCCAATCGGCGCAGAATCGCCAGGCTGCCGTCGCCGCCAATGCCGATCAGCGCGTCCAGCCCCAGCGAGCGATAGCCCTCGATCACCTCGGCCGAGCGGTCGGCCCGGCCGCCATCCGGCATCGGAAAGGCGAAGGGATCGCCGGTGTTCACCGATCCCAGCACCGTGCCGGCGCGGCGCAGGAAGCTGCTGTCCAGCAGGTCGGGCGTCAGCGTCACGGCGTCGGCCGGGCGGCGCATCAGCCCGGCGGTGGCGTAACGGATGCCGACCATCTCCCAGCCCCGCTGGCAGGCATGGTGAGTTGCCGCCCGGATGCAGGCATTCAAGCCGGCGCAATCGCCGCCGCTGGTCAATATTCCGATGCGCTTCTTGCCCATATCGCTACGTCGCCCTTTTTTCGTTCATCGGAGTCTGGCAATAAACAGGAAGTTCCGGCGCGATGACAGAGTTGGATGCCCTCGCCCGCCCTCAGTACGATAACGGCCCGCATGGTTGACGAAGACGAAGACCGCCTCCTCGAAAGGCTGGAAGAGCTGCGCACCGAGCATCGCGACCTCGACGAGGTGATTGCGCGCCTGTCGGATGCCGTGCCGTTCGACCAGATCAAGCTGCAGCGGCTGAAGAAGCGCAAGCTGGTGCTGAAGGACCAGATCGCGCGCGTCGAATCGCAATTGCTGCCGGACATCATCGCCTGACGGACGCGGGCCGCCCGCGCTAGACCCGCCGCAAGGGCATCGACATGCAGCGCGGGCCGCCGCCGCCCATGGTGAACATTGTCAGGTCCGGGTCCAGCACCTCAAGCCCCAGGGCGCGCAGACCGGCATTGACCTCGCTGGAGGCGGCGGTGGAGAGCACCTTGCCGTTGCCCAGCCCCAAGACATTACAGCCCAGCTCCATCGCCGCCTTGTAGGGCACGTTCACCAGTTCGATCTTCTGCGCCTTCAGCCAGGCGACGCATTCCTCGGGCAGCACGTCCAGGCAGGCGACGGCGACGCCCTCGGCGGCCATGGCGAACAGCAGGTCCATATGCAGAAAATGCTCGGCGAAGGGCTGGCACCGCACCTCCCAGCCCTCCTGCTCGAACCAGCTTGCGGCCTGGCGGGCGGCGGTCGCCTTGGTGCGCTCCCCGGTATAGCCGATCATCAGCTTGCCCGGCCGCACCAGATGCACGTCGCCGCCTTCCAGCGAGCCGGCGGTGATCCAGTTCCAGATCGGGATCCCCGCCTCCTGGTAGAAGCGCACGATGGGTGCTACCTCGCCGACGCGCTGCGGCCGGCACATCTGCGTCACCATCACGCCCCAGGGCGTCGTGACGTCGGGATCGCGGGTATAGACCTGATAGGGCAGGTTCGGGTCCGGCTCGACGAAATGGCAGGTAACCCCCGCCCCCTCCAGCGCCTCGATGAACTCCCGATGCTGGCGCTTGGCGACCTGAAGATCGAAGGCCGTGCCGCGGCGCAGCGTTTCCTCGACCACGGAATTGGCCGGAAACCAGCGGAAATGATCCGGTTCGCACAGCAAAACATCGGTCAGGACGCCATATTCGTCGGCCACGCCATAAGGGGTGCTCATGTTCCTCTTTCCTCTCTGCCATGCACGCCGGAAACGTTAGCTGGATTGACAGGTTGGACGCCAGCTTTCACTGTCGGCGCACGGATCAACCGGGGATTTTCATGAGCGACGCGACAGACGAATCGACCCTGCGGCGGGACCTGATGGCGACCTGCCGGCTGTTCGGCCTGTACCGGCTGGCGCATATCGACGATGCCCGCATCACCGTGCGCGCCGCGGGCGGCGTGCTGGCCAAGCCGGACGATGTGGCGTTCGACCGCATGACCGTCGAGGATGTGCTGTTCGTTCCAGAAAACGCCGCCGATGACCGGGCCGATGCCGAGACCCTGGCGCTGCACCGCGCCATCCTGGCCGCCCGGCCGGAGGCGCAGGCGATCATCGAGGTCACCGGCAGCGCCGCCGGGGCGGTTGCCGCCGGCCAGGCCGGCGTGCTGCCGATCAGCCAGTTTTCCATGCAGTTCTACAATCGCCTGGGCATCGAGGAGTTGCCGGAGCCGGGCGACAACCGCGCCCCCGGCACCCGCACGGCGGCGGCGCTGGGCCAGCATATGGGCGTCATCCGCCGGCATCGCGGCATGCTGGTCTGCGGCCGCACCGTGCCGGAGGCCTTCATCTTCATGTTCTACCTGATCCGCTCCTGCCAGATTCAGGTGCAGGCGCTGACCGGCAATCCCGATCTGGTGCTGCCGAGCCATGAGGTGGCGGAGCATACGGCGCGCCAATATGAGCGCGACCCCACCCCGAGCGGCAAGCGCGAATGGCCCGCCCTGCTGCGCCTGGTGGGCCGCCTCGCCCGCTAATCGCCCAGCCCTGCTAATCGCCCAGCGTCGCCAGCTCGACCCGCACCGGTCCGGGCAGGGCGGCGATCTCGCGGATCAGCTTCTGCAGCACGGCGATGCGGAAATCGTCGAAGCTTTCCGCCACCACGATGAAGGCGCCCGGCCCGCCGATCACGCTTTCCTCGTAATAGCGGTCGAGGTTCAGCTCGCGCGGCGTCGGCGAGCCGAAAGGCTGCGGCCGGTCGTTCAGGATCGGCAGGCCGTTCACGATGATGCCCTTGGCGACGGCGTCGTCGCGGGCGAATTCCGCCGGGCGGCCCCGGTTGCTCGGCCCGTCGCCGGAAATATCGATCACCCGGCGCACGCCGTCATAGGGGCTGCGCTCCAGCATCGCCACGCAATGGTCGATGGCCGCGCCGATGCCGGTCCACATGGATCGGTTATTCGGCCGCGCCTCCAGGATGGCGGCGAATTTCTGTGCCGCCTCCGGCCCGTCGATCAGCGTCCAGTCGATCACCGTCCATTGATAATCCGCGCCCGCCCACTCGACATAGGATAGCGCGATACGGCCATGCTGGCCGTCCAGGATGGCCCGCATCACGGCGGGATGGCGGATCGCTTCCAGATAACCCTGGCGCTGCTGGTAGGCCTCGTAATCATCGACGCTGCCGGACACGTCCACCGCCAACACCAGCGCCACATCGACCGGCATGCCGGTGGCGCGGGCGGGGGAAGCGATGGCAAGGGCTATCGCGAGGCAGAAACCGAGGAAGGATAAACGCATGGCCGCTCCTTTTCGCGTCGGTGTGAAACCGCGCCAGGTTGGCCCCTTCCCTTATGCCCCTTTTGCTTGAGTGTGCGGCATGTGCCAGGCCGCCGCAACATGATAGAAGCCTGATAAAGAACGCCCGTCGATGCGCAGGGCCGCTCGACACTGGCCTTCGGCCGCAGACCGCCTTATCTTCCCGCCATGTCGCAAGAACGTCTCCCCTTCCGCTGGCGCTCGACCGTCGCGGTGTTCGCCATTCTGGCCGGCCTGATCGTCTATTCCCTGCTGGCGATGGTGATCGGCACCTATTTTCTGCCGCGCCACTGGGCGGCGGAACTGGCCTTCTATCTGATCGCCGGCATCGCCTGGGTCTGGCCCAGCGCCAAGCTGATCTCCTGGGCCGCCAAGACCGACGCGAAGCTGTAGGACTGGCCAACTGAAACTCCCTCGTCACCCTCGGGGTCAAGCCCAAGGGTGACGAGGGAGAAGAGGGTGCTTACTTGCCCTTGGTTTCCGGCACTTCGGTCAGCAGCGGCTGGCCGGCCAGGAAGGCCTTGATATTGTCGATCATCAGCTGGCCCATCGCCGTGCGGGTGGCGTGGGTGGCGCTGCCGACATGAGGCTGCAGGACGACATTCTCGGTCAGCTCGATCAGGCCCTGCGGCACTTCCGGCTCCTTCTCGAACACGTCGAGGCCGGCCGCGCCCAGCTTGCCGGACTTCAGCAGCTCGACCATCGCCGGCTCGTCGACCACGGTGCCGCGCGCCACGTTGATCAGGATGCCGCTCGGCCCCAGCGCCTCCAGCACCTCGCGGCTGATCAGCTTCGCCGTCTCCGCGCCGCCGGGGATGATGACCATCAGCACGTCCACGTCGCGCGCCATCTCCACCAGGCTCGGATAGTACTTATAGGGTACATCCTTCTTCGAGCGGTTGTGGTAGACGACATTCATCTTGTGCGCGATGGCGCGGCTGGCGACCGCCTCGCCGATGCGGCCCAGGCCGACGATGCCCATGGTCTTGCCGGTGATGTTGGTGGTCAGCGGCATCGCGCCCTTCAGCCACTTGCCCTCGCGCACATAGCGGTCGCCGACGACCAGCTTGCGCGCCGTGCACAGCAGCAGGCCCATGGCGGTGTCCGCCACCTCGTCGTTCAGCACATCGGGCGAGTTGGTGGCGTGGATGCCGTGCTTGGCGCAGTAATCCACGTCGATCGTGTCGTAGCCGACGCCGAAATTGGCGACCAGGCCCAGCTTCGGGAATTTCGACAAGAGGGTCGCATTACAGCCATAGCCACCGGCGATGACGCGCAGGGTGGGCGCGAGATCGGCGATCATCTTGTCCTGGTCGGGCGCGGTCCACAGCTTGTGCAGGGTGAATTCGCGCTCCAGCGTCTCCACGGTGCCGGGATAGACGGCGCGGGTCAGCAGCACATCGGGCTTATTGCTCACGGGGTATTCCTCCGCTTGTTTATGGGGTTTACAACGTCGTCAGGCGTTATAACCGAGAAATCCAGGGAGGTGCAGCCATGACGCTGCGGGCGATGCTGGGAAATGTGCCGGTGATCCCGGTGCTGGCGATCCGCGAGCCGGCGCACGCCGTGCCGCTGGCCCGCGCGCTGGTCGCCGGCGGCCTGCCGGTGCTGGAGGTGACGTTGCGCACGCCGGCCGCGCTGGGGGCGATCCGCGCCATCGCCGATACGGTGGAGGGCGCGGTGCTGGGCGTCGGCACGGTGCTGAAACCGGGCGATCTGGAAGCGGCCGCCAAGGCAGGCGCGCGCTTCGCCGTCAGCCCCGGCCTGACCGGGGATCTGGCGCAGGCGGCGCAGGACGGGCCGATCCCGCTGCTGCCCGGCACCGCCACCGTGTCGGAGATGATGCGCGCGCGGGAGCTGGGCTTCACCGCGCTGAAATTCTTCCCCGCCGCCCAGGCCGGCGGGCCTGGCGCGCTGAAGGCCATCGCCCCGGTGCTGCCGGATTTGCGCTTCTGCCCGACCGGTGGCGTCTCGGCAGCGAACATGGCGGACTATCTAGCGCTGCCGACGGTATTCTGCGTCGGCGGTTCCTGGGTGGCGCCAGAGGCGGCGGTGGCGGCCGGCGATTGGGCGACGATCACCCGGCTGGCGGCGGACGCCGTGGCGGCAGCGGGAAAAACGGCCTAGAGGCCGCCGCAATCCGGACCTATATCCCTATAAGGCTTCATTTTGGGACGGACGCGTCATGCGCATCACCTCCAAGGCAGGGCTGGCCCTGCTGCTCGCCGGATCGACGATCCTAGCCGGCTGCACCGGGCCGGGCGCCACCCGGATCATGCGGGGCGGCGGCAGCTACCCGGCGGAATTCGCCCGCGACTATCTGCAATATGCCGGCCGCGAGGGGCCGGTGCTGCTGCAGGTCCAGGGAGACGCCTTCGGCAAGCCGCCAGCGGAAACGGCGCCGCGCCTGGCCGAGATGACGACCGGCGCGGTGTTCGGCCTGCCCATCGCCTTCACCGCCAACCGCGAGGCGGTGAGCGAGCCGAACTGGCGGGTGATCTTCGTGTTCGACAATGCCGCCGGGGCCAGCGACGACGCGCTGTGCGAGGGGCTCGCCCCGCAGGAAATGTCGGACCAGACGGATAATGTGATCGCGGCCTTCTGCTTCCGCGACCGTTCCTATGGCTATGTGCGCGGCTATGCCCGCAGCTTTGGAGGTCTGGACGATCCTGCCTTGCGCGATTACGCGCGGCAGATCGTCCGGGAGATGTTTCCCCCCGACCGTGAGGAGGAGCTGCGGAGCTTCGATGATTAGGGGTTGCGGCCGCTGGCGGTGAGGAAAGCTTGCGCCCCCCCTGCCGCTCCCTATAATGCCGCGCTTTCTTGCGCGAGCAGCCGCAAAGCAGGGAGCCGCAGGGCGTGACAGCAGCAAGCGAGCAGCCGGTCGTCGGCATCATCATGGGCAGCCAGTCGGACTGGCCGACCATGCGTCATGCTGCGGAGATACTGGAGCAGTTGGGCGTGGCCCATGAATGCCGCATCGTCTCCGCCCATCGCACGCCCAAGCGCTTGGTCGACTATGCCGAGAGCGCCAAGGCGCGCGGCCTGAAGGCGGTGATCGCCGGGGCCGGCGGGGCCGCCCATCTGCCGGGCATGGTGGCGTCCATGACATTGCTGCCGGTGTTCGGCGTGCCCATCGAGAGCAAGGCGCTGTCCGGCATGGACAGCCTGCTCTCCATCGTGCAGATGCCGGGCGGGGTGCCGGTCGGCACGCTGGCCATCGGCAAGCCGGGCGCGATCAACGCCGCCCTCATCGCCGCCTCGGTCATCGCCCATCTGGACCCGAAGGTCGCGGCCGCGCTGGAGGCCTTCCGCGCGCGCCAGACCGAGTCGGTCGCCGAGATTCCGAAGGACGAAGCCTGATCGCATGAAGAAGACCGGCATGATCGCCCCCGGTGCCACCATCGGCATGCTGGGCGGTGGGCAATTGGGGCGGATGGCGGCGCTGGCCGCCGCCAATCTGGGCTACAAGGTGCATGTGCTGACGCCGGAGATCGACAGCCCGGCCGGCCAGGTCTGCGCCGTCACGACCATCGCCGACTATACCGACCCGGCGGCGCTCGACGCCTTCGCCGCCGCCGTCGACGTGGTCACCTACGAGTTCGAGAATGTGCCGGTCGAGGCCGCCGAGCGGCTGGCCGAGACGGTGCCGGTACGCCCCGGTGCCGAGGCGCTGCGCGTCGCCCAGGACCGGCTACGGGAAAAGGAATTCGCCGCCAATCTGGGCATCGGCACCGCGCCGTTCCGCGCCGTGGGCGCGGCCGACGAGCTGGCCGCCGCGATTGCCGCCATCGGCGCGCCCGCGGTACTGAAGACCCGGCGCATGGGCTATGACGGCAAGGGCCAGGTTAAAATCGCCGCCGATACCGACCCGGCCCAGGCCTGGGCCGCCATCGGCGGCAAGCCGGCGATCCTGGAAGGGTTCGTTACCTTCGACATGGAGGTCTCGGTCATCGTCGCGCGCGGGACGGACGGAAAAAGCCTGTGCTATCCGCCAGTCGAGAACCGGCATGTGAACCATATCCTCGACACCACCATCGCCCCCGCCGCGATCTCGCCGGCGCTGGCCGCCGAGGCGGAGGAGATCGCCCGCAAGATGGCCGAGGCGCTGGATCTGGTCGGGCTGCTGGCGGTCGAGCTGTTCGTGACCCGCGACGGTCGCGTGCTGATGAACGAGATCGCCCCCCGGCCGCATAATTCCGGCCATTGGACGATGGATGCCTGCGTCACCAGCCAGTTCGAGCAGATGATCCGCGCCGTCTGCGGCCTGCCGCTCGGGTCGGTGGCGCGCCATGGCGACGCGGAGATGAAGAATTTGATCGGCGACCAGGCGCATGACTGGGCCGCCATCCTCGCCGACCCCGCCGCCAAGCTGCACCTCTACGGCAAGGCCGAGGCCCGCCCCGGCCGCAAGATGGGCCATGTGAACCGGATTATCCGCAAGGGCTAAAGGCGCTTCCTTACGGCCTCCCCACTCCGTCATCCCCATTCCGGCCGTCACCCCCGCACTTGTTGCGGGGGTCCAGGCCTCCGCTTGCTGGATATCGGTCGTGTAGGCTGCACCCTGGATTCCCGGCACAAG
>NZ_LPXN01000127.1 GCF_001618175.1 Oceanibaculum pacificum
ATGACCTCGTCCTGAGGAGCCTGCGTCAGCAGGCGTCTCGAAGGACAATGCGGCCCCTCTCGAACAGCCGCCCTTGCCGAACCCGCTATCGCTCGTGATATCTCTAGCGAAACAATCCGCAGGATACGGGGAAGAATCGAAGCATGGCACAGGTGACGGAGCAGCAGATCCTAGACGCGCTGAGGCGCGTGCAGGACCCGGACCGGGGCGGCGACATCGTCTCGCTCGGCATGGTGACCGGGGTTTCCGTCCAGGATGGGCGCGTCAGCTTCGCCATCGAGGTCGATCCAGCGCGCGGCCCGAAGCTTGAGGGGCTGCGCCAGGAAGCGCAGAAGGCGGTCGAGGGCATTGCCGGCGTCCAGGCCGTCAGCGCCGCGCTGACGGCGCACAGCGCCAAGGCCGGTCCTGGCCCGGCTGCGCCCAAGCCCGCGCCGCGCCCGCTGGGCGGCGCGCCCACGGCCGGCAGCCGTACCGGCGGACACAGCCATGCCGGCCATTCCCATGCGGCGCCGGGCGCCGCGCCCACGGCGAACATACCGCTGGTGCCGGGCGTGCGGGCCATCGTCGCCGTCGCCTCCGGCAAGGGCGGGGTGGGCAAGTCCACCACCTCGGTCAATCTGGCGCTGGCGCTCGCCGCCATTGGCCGCAAGGTCGGGCTGCTGGATGCCGATATCTACGGCCCGTCGCTGCCGCGCATGATGGGCATTTCCGGCAAGCCCGGCTCGCCCGACGGCAAGACGCTGACGCCGATGGAGAATTACGGCGTCAAATGCATGTCCATGGGCTTCATGGTGGCCGAGGACACGCCGATGATCTGGCGCGGCCCGATGGTGATGAGCGCCCTGGAGCAGATGCTGCGCGACGTGAATTGGGGCGATCTTGACGTGCTGGTGGTCGATATGCCGCCGGGCACCGGCGACGCCCAGCTGACCATGGCGCAGCGGGTGCCGCTGGCCGGTGCGGTGATCGTCTCGACGCCCCAGGACATCGCCCTGCTGGACGCCCGCAAGGGGCTGAACATGTTCCGCAAGGTCGATGTGCCGGTGCTCGGCATCATCGAGAATATGAGTTATTTCGTCTGCCCGCATTGCCAGGGCCGCAGCGATATCTTCTCGCATGGCGGCGCGCGCAAGGAGGCGGAGCGGCTGGGGACGGACTTCCTGGGCGAGATTCCGCTGGATATCCAGATCCGCGAGACCTCCGACAGCGGCAAGCCGCTGGTCGTCTCGGCCCCGAACAGCCCGCACGCGCTGGCCTACAAGGCGATAGCCGAGGCCGTCTGGGCGAAGGTCGGCGGGGCCGGCGCGCGCAAGGCCGCGCCGAAGATCACCGTCGAATAGGATATCTGGCGCAGCGATGGACGATCACACCAAGCTGATCCTGGAGGTTTCCGCCAAACCGCTGTTTCCACCGGTCTATGCCTCGGCGCGCCTGCCGGCGGCGGCGGATGCGCTTGAGGCGGCGGTGACGGCGGCTAAGGCCGGGGCCGATCCCGCGACTTTCTTCTGGGTCGACCGGGAAGATCGCCTTGAGGCCGCCATCGTGCTGCAGCCGGAGCAGGCGCTGGAGCAGGCGCTGCCGATCCTGCATGTCGGGATGATCGGCATTGGCGACGCGCTGGGCGCGCTGGTGCCGCCGCAGATGGCGGTCACTTTCGGCTGGCCCGACCGGCTGGAGGCGAATGGCGGCTTGGTCGGCGGGCTGCGCCTGGCCGCGCCCGCGGGCTGCGCCCCGGACGCCGTGCCGGACTGGCTGGTGCTGGGGCTGACGATTTTGGTGCAGCGCCGGCTTATCGGCGGCGAGGAGCCGGGCATGGACCCGACCCGCACCGCGCTGCATGAGGAAGGCTGTGGCGAGCTGACCGTGCCGGATATCCTTGAAGCCTTCAGCCGGCATTTCCTGCTTTGGGTGAACCGCTTCGAGGAGGAGGGGCCGCGCCCCTGCCTGGAACATTGGCTGGAGCGCGGCACCGATTATAGCCGCAGCACGGCCGTGACACTGCGCGATAGCGTCCATGCCGGCACCTTCATCGGCCTGGACGACCAAGGCGGCATGCTGCTGAAAACCGAAACGGTGCAGGCCCTGCCGCTTGCCACCGTGCTGGCCGGGCCGAGTTGGTCGCTGTGATGATCAAGTCCATCGAATGGCGTTGCTTGGCGCGGATAGGGGGAGCCTGACGCATGCGTTTTCCCCGCACCATACGGCTCGACCAGACCGATTTGCAGGTGTTCGACCGGGCGGCGGAGCCGGGCGAATGGGCGGTCAGCGGTAGTTTCGCCTTCGCCGATGCCGGACCGGGCGATCTGATCGGCAAGCGTCGGGTCGCCTTCCGCAGCGCCTTCCTGGGAATCGGCAGTTTCGGCTGGTCGACCTTTGTGAGCGTGGCCGATATCGCACCGGCGGAATTCGAGGGCGTGGTCAATGCGCTGGCAGCGCATTTCGTTGAGCGCTACGGTGCGCCGGATATCGCGGCGGCGCTGCCGGTGGCGCGGGCGGAGGCTGAATTCGCCGCTGGGCTGGCGGAAGAGCACCGGGTGAACATGCTGCTGGGCGTCGAGCGCGATATGGAGGCGGATGGTATTCATGAACGCTTCCGCGCCTTCGAACCCCCGCGCGAGGAACAGCATGCGCGTATCTGGGATATCGTGCCGGACGATAAGAATCGATAAGAAGAAAGAATTGTAAATGACTGATTTTTGGGCGTCCTCCGGCTATCATTTGCTCGAACGGACGGTCGACAACCAGCTCGGTGTGACCGATGATTACCTGCGCGCCTATTTCCTGCGGCCGGAAATCGCGCCGGTGGAGGAATCCTGCGATTCCGAGCGCGCGCTGCATGCCGCGCTGATGCAGACGCCGCGCATGGCGGTGACGCCGGCCCATCTGCTGCGCTTCGAGGATGCCGACGCGCGGGAGAATTACGAGATCGTTTTGGGGTTTCGCGATCACCTGCTGGCCCACGGCACCATCGAGGCGGCCTATGCCGCGTTGTTCAAGCAGAGCAAGGAAACGCCGACCCTGCTGCTGGCCCCCGTGTTCCTGGACCAGATGGTGCATGTGATCTTGCGCAGCCTGCTGGAAGGGGCGGAAGACACCTTCCGCCTGCGGGCCGGCGAGTTGCTGTTCCGCAGCCAGAAGGTGACGATCCAGGAGGGCAACATCATGGTCGCCGACGAGGAGGTGGTGGATATGTACGCCTCCACCGGTGGCTTCGGCGATCTCGGCCGGCTGATCGTCGAGGCGCAGACCCAGTTGCGCCAGATCGACCTCGATGTGATGGATGAAGGCTCGGCCCCGGCCTATTGGGAGCGATCCGACCGGTTCGACATGGTGCTGGATCTCAGCTTCGCGCGGCCGGGACTGGATGCTTTCAGCCGGGTGCTGGAGCTGTGGATTCGGCATTTCCTGGGCGTCGACGTGGCCATCTCGCCGGTGCAGTCGATCCGTGACGAGCGCTGGGCCTGGCATGTCGGGCTGGACAGCGTGTCGACCGCCATCCTGAACGATCTCTATGAGGGGCAGGAGGTCAGCGAGGACCGGCTGCGCTCCGTGCTGTCGCTGTTCCGGCTGGAATTCCGCGACGCCAATGTCATGCTGCCGCAAGTGGCCGGCAAACCGGTCTATCTCGGCCTCGCCATGGATGAGGCCAATCTGCTGCGGGTGAAGCCGCAGAATCTGCTTGTCAACCTGCCGATGGCCGAGACGGTTTAAAGATAAAAAAAACAAGAGGATACGTCGATGAATGAAGATGTGTTGAATATGAGCGTCCGCAAGTTCCTGAAGAAGGTCGGCGTGACCGCGCAGCGCGAGATCGAACAGGCGATCCGCGATGCGGATGCCGCCGGGAAGCTGCCGGCCAGGCCGTTGCAGGCGACCGTGCTGCTGACCCTTAACGGCGTCGATCTGAAGGTGACGATCGACGGCGATATCGAGACCGTCTAGCCCCATGGCGGCGCATCGCAGCTTTCTCGACCGGCCGGCGGCGCGCGCGCTGGCCGGCTGCGTCTTCATCGGCGCCTTCGGGCTGCTGGGCTTTCTATATCGCGATATGATCTTCGGCCCCTCTGCCGCCGCCGTCGCCGCGGCGAACGCGGACGATCCCTTCGCCCGCTGCTTCGCCGAACGGGCCGGCCAGATCGATCAGATGGTGAAGGACGGGATGGTCAAGCCGGAACAGGCGGAGCAGTTCAAGGGCCGCGCCGAGGCGATGTGCCGCGCGCAGACCAAAGACGGCGCCGGCGGTCCCCCAGGCGGGGCGCCCGGCATGCGTCCGCCGCCAGGGTTCGGCCCGCCGCCCAAATAGGCGTTACGCCTTTAGCGTGACCTTCACATAGCTTCCGGGCGCGTCCTCGATGATTTTCAGCTTGCCGTCGCCGGGCGCGCGGGCCGCGACCTCGCCGCCGCCCTGACGGGCGATCCAAGCGCCCCAATGCGGCCACCAGGAGCCTTTGTGCTGCTCCGCGCCTTCCAGCCATTTATCGGCGGTCTTGGCCTTCTTGGCGCTGGTCCAGTAGCCGTATTTCTCGGCCGCCGGCGGGTTGATCACCCCGGCGATATGGCCGGAGCCGGACAGCACGAACGTCACCGGCCCGCTATAGAGCTGCGTCGCTGCGTAGGTCGATTTCCAGGGGGCGATATGGTCCTCCTTGGTCGACAGGATGAAGGCCGGGGTCTTGATCGTGGTGAGGTCGATCGGCACGCCCTTCAGCGTGATGCCGCCAGGCTCGACCAGCTTGTTCTCCTGATAGCATTTGCGCAGGTAATAGCTGTGCATGCGGGCCGGCATGCGGGTCGAATCGGCGTTCCAGTACAGCAGGTCGAACGGGAAGGGGTCCTTGCCCAGCAGGTAGTTGTTCACAACGAAGGACCAGATCAGATCGTTCGCCCGCAGCATATTGAAGGTGGTCGCCATGGCGGAGCCTTCCAGATAGCCCTTCTCGTTCATCTGCGCTTCCAGCGCCTGTAGCTGCTCCTCGTCGATGAAGACCGACAATTCCCCCGCCTCGGCGAAATCCACCATGGTGGTGAAGTAGGTGATGGAATGGACCCGCTTGTCCTTCTTGGCCGTCATATAGGCCAGCGTGGCCGCCATCAGCGTGCCGCCGATGCAATAGCCGATGACGTTGATCTCCTTCTCGCCGGTGGCCTTCTGGATCGCGTCCAGCGCCGCCAGCGGTCCGCCGACCATGTAATCCTCGAAGGTCTTCTGCTCCAGCGTCTCGTCCGGGTTCACCCAGGAGACGACGAACACGGTCAGCCCCTGCGCCACGGCCCATTTGATGAAGGAATTCTTTTCGCGCAGATCGAGGATGTAGAATTTGTTGATCCAGGGCGGCACGATCAGCAGCGGCCGGCGATACACTTCCTCGGTCGTCGGGCTGTACTGGATCAGCTGCATCAGCTCGTTCTGAAACACTACCTTGCCGGGCGTGGTGGCGATGTTTTCGCCGATCTTGAAGGCCTCCATGTCGGTCATTCGGATCGACAGCTTGCCCTTGCCGCGCTCCAGATCCTCCAGCAGATTCTCCAGGCCCTTGACCAGATTCTCGCCGCCGCTCTCCAGCGTGGCGCGCAGCACCTCCGGATTGGTCATGACGAAGTTGGAGGGCGCCATCGCATCGACGAACTGGCGGGTATAGAAATCAACCTTCTGCGCGGTCTGCCGGTCCAGCCCCTCGACGTCATTGACGGTGGACTGCATCCAGCGGGCGGTCAGCAGGTAGGATTGCTTGATGAAGTCGAAGACATAACTTTCCTGCCAGGCTTCGTCCTTGAAGCGGCGGTCGCCCCGGTCGGGCTCGATCGCCGGCCCGTTCTGCTCGCCGCCCAGGAAACGCTGGGTGGCGTTCTGCCAAAGGTTCAGATAGTCGGTCCACAGCGCCATCTGCGCCTGCATCAGGCGCGTCGGATCGCTCATCATCCGGGCGGTCATTTCCAGGAAGGCATGGCCGATATTCAACGGGTCGGCCGGTTGCGGCTTACCATCCTGGTGCGATTGACGCGCCAGGAATTCGCCGACGATCTTCTGGCTTTTCTCCGCGATCGCCGCCATGGTCTTCGACATTTCGACGGGGTCGGGAAGTTTTGCGTTCGGCGCTTGCTGATCGGTCATTTTTGGGCCCCGATTCTTCGTTACCGTTCTAAAAGCGGCTGATGCACCGGCGGGTTCGCGCAACTTGCCAGATGCATCAGGAGAATTTATCCCCTTACATAATGGCATGAAACCGGGAGGAAAGGCGATGCGGCAGGAAAACATCCGGAAAGGCGGCGGCCCGAGAGGCCGCAAGGCGCGCCTTGCGGCTGGCCTCGCCTCGACCGGAATGGCGGCTGTATTGCTGGCCGGCTGCTCTTCGCTGCCGGATGCGGCGAACCCGGTCAGCTGGTTCGACGACAGGCCGCAGGTCGAGCGCCGGCCATCGGACGATGCACCCTATCCGAACCTGGCGAGCGTGCCCGAGCGGCCGACCGATATTACCACCGCCGAACAGCGCCGGCAGTTGCGCCAGGGCCTGCTGGCCGATCGGGAACGCGCCCGCTACACCGACGAGCAACCGGCCAATGCCGTGCAGCCGGGCGTCGCCGAGCCTTCCGCGCCGCGCCCGAGCCGCGCGGCCGCTCCCGCTGGCGCGACACCCCCGGCGGTGCCGCCGCTGGCCGCGCCGCCGACACCCAGCCCCGCGCCGATGGCGGCCCCGGCGGAAACACCTTCCGTTGCAGCCCCCGTCGGCATGTCGGCGAATTCGCCGCCCGCCGATCCCCCCCTGGCCCGCGACGTGCCGCAGCCGCCCGCGCCGTCCGCTCCGGCCGTTCGCCCGCAGGAGCCCTTCACCAGCGAGCGGTCCAGCGGCCAGGTGGCCACCACCAGTCGCGAATCGGCCGTGCCGGGCCGGTCGAGCGCCGAGCAGAACGAGCCGCCCGCAGCCCTCCCGGCGCCAGAACCCAGGCCGGCCGCGCCCCGCGCCGAAATCCAGGCTCCCGCGCCGCCACCGCCTCCGGCACAGCCTTCTGCGCCTGCCTCCGCAATGCCTGCAATGCCGGCGCCAGCCGCCGTGGCTGCCCCGCGCGCGCCGGAGCCGGTCGCGGAGAGCCGCCCCGCGCCATCGCCATCCCCGGCGCCGATTTCGCTGCAAAGCCAGGCCCAGACGGTGGAGCAGATTTATCGCGAGCAATTTGCCCGGTCCGCGCCGCCGCCCGCCGCCAGCCCGATGCCGGCGCAAGCGCCTTCGGCGTCGCTCCCGGGCAGCACCGGGGCCGTGTCGAGCCAGGCCGGGGCCATCTTCTTCGCGCATAATTCGGCCAGCCTGTCGGCGGAGGATCGGCGAATCCTGCGGGCAATTGCGCTGCGCTACCGGGAGACCGGCGGCACGCTGCGCATTGTCGGCCATGCCAGCAGCGACCGCAGCGCCGATGTCCGGCCGGTGGAGCACGCGCTGGCCAATCTGGAAGTCTCCGCCAAGCGGGCCGAGGCGGTGGCGCAGGAGCTGCAGAATGCCGGCGTGCCGTCGACCGCCATGCTGGTGCGCGGCGTCGGCGACAATCAGCCGGTTTATCGCCAGGCCAACATCGATCCGGAGGCCGCCCAGCGCCGGGTCGAGATTTTCTTCGATTACTGAACGGACGGGACAGGCAACGCTACCTGCGCTGTCGACTTCTGCGTCGGCGGCGGCTAAAAAGGCGCGGCTGCCGGCCTGCCCGCCGGCCTTTTTCCTCGATTGGTCCTGACACGGCTTCATGAGCAATAGCAACACCTTATACTCATCCGCATACTCATCCGCCGCGGCCCCGTTGCGTATCGGCATTGCCGGCCTTGGTACGGTGGGGGGCGGCGTCGCCAAGCTGCTGGAGCAGCAAGGCGACCTGCTGGCGGCGCGCTGCGGCCGTCGCATCCAGGTGACCGCCATTTCCGCCCGCAGCCGGGGCAAGGATCGCGGTGTCGATCTTTCCGCTGTGCGCTGGCACGAGGATGCGCGCGCCCTGGCCGCCGACCCGGAGGTCGATGTGGTGCTGGAGCTGATCGGCGGGTCGGACGGCGTGGCGAAGGAGCTGATCGAGCAGGCGATAAAGGCCGGCAAGCCGGTGGTTACCGCCAACAAGGCGCTGCTGGCGCTGCATGGAACGGCTTTGGCGAAGGCGGCGGAGCAGGCGGGGGTGATCCTGGCCTACGAAGCGGCGGTTGCCGGGGGCATCCCGGTTATCAAGGCGCTGCGCGAAGGTCTGGCGGCCAACGATGTGCGCCGCGTCTATGGCATTTTGAACGGCACCTGCAATTATATCCTGTCGACGATGCGCGAGAGCGGTCGCGAATTCGCCGATGTGCTCGCCGACGCGCAGAAGATGGGCTATGCCGAGGCCGATCCCAGCTTCGATGTGGACGGCATCGACGCCGCGCACAAGCTGGCGATCCTCACCAGCGTCGCCTTCGGTCGCGAGCTGGACTTTCAGGGCATTCACGTCGAGGGCATCCGCCATATCTCGGCGCTCGACCTGCAATTCGCCGAGCAGTTGGGCTATCGCATCAAGCTGCTCGGCATCGCCGGGCGGACCGATCACGGGATTGAGCAGCGCGTGCATCCCTGCATGATTCCGCTGGATGCCCCCATTGCCCATGTCGAGGGCGTGTTCAACGCGGTCTTCGCCGAGGGCGATTCCGTCGGCAATGTGCTGCTGACCGGGCGCGGCGCGGGCGCGGGACCGACCGCCTCGGCCGTTGTGGCGGATTTGATGGACATCGCGCGCGGCCATCATGCGCCTGTGCTGGGCATTCCCGCCGAGCGCCTGGCGCCGGGTGAAACCGCGCCGATGGGCCGGCATCGCGGCGCCTATTACATCCGCCTGATGGTGCATGACCAGCCGGGCGTCATCGCCGATGTCGCCGCCGCCTTCCGCGACAATGAGGTGTCGATGGAATCGGTGCTGCAACAGGCGCGCGATGCGTCGGAACCGGTGCCGGTGGTGATCACCACGCACGAGACCGAAGAAGCGGGTATGATGCGGGCGATTGCGCGCATCGCCGCGCTGCCGGCCGTGCAGGAATCGCCGCGGCTTATCCGCATCGAAGCGCTTTGAATCGTTATTGGCTTTAAGAAACAAGTCCAGGAGCTTGAAAAATATGAATGAGGGTGGACCCATGGACCGCAACCTCGCGCTTGAGGTGGTGCGTGTGACCGAAGCGGCGGCCCTGGCGGCGTCCCGGCTGATGGGGCGCGGCGACGAGAAGGCGGCGGACCAGGCGGCGGTCGACGCCATGCGCCGGGCGCTGAACAGCCTGAATATCGACGGCACCGTCGTCATCGGCGAGGGCGAGCGCGACGAGGCGCCGATGCTCTATATCGGCGAGAAGGTCGGCCAGGGCGGCCCGAAGATCGACATCGCGCTCGATCCGCTCGAAGGCACCACGATCACCGCCAAGGGCGGCCCCAACGCGCTGGCCGTGATCGCCATGGCGGAGGCCGGCGGCTTCCTGCACGCTCCGGACGTCTATATGGACAAGATCGCCGTCGGCGGCGGGCTGCCGGAAGGCGTGGTCGACCTGGATAACAGCGTCGAGCAGAATTTGAAGAATCTCGCCAAGGCGAAAAATGTCGATGTCTCCGACCTGGTCGCCTGCGTGCTGGACCGGCCGCGGCATCAGGACATCATCACCAAGGTTCGCGAGGCCGGCGCGCGCATCGTGCTGATCGGCGATGGCGACGTGTCGGGCGTGATCGCCACCTCGCAGCGCGACAGCGGCATCGATATCTATATCGGCCAGGGCGGCGCGCCGGAAGGCGTGCTGGCGGCGGCGGCGCTGCGCTGCATCGGCGGCCAGATGCAGGGCCGGCTTATCTTCCGCAACGAGGATGAGAAGGGCCGCGCCACCCGCATCGGAATCACCGACCTGAATCGCAAATATTCGATGCTGGACCTCGCAAGCGGCGATGTGATGTTCGCCGCCACCGGCGTCACCGACGGCTCGATGCTGCGCGGCGTGCGCCGCACGCGCGACGCCGGTTCGACCCATTCGATGGTCATGCGCTCGAAGACCGGCACGGTGCGTTTCATCGAGGCGAAGCACGATTTTACCCGCAAGAGCGGCTTCGACACCGCCGATTGACGCCATGTCCGGTGACCCCGCCGCTTTTCTCAATGTCGACCGGTCGCTCACCGGTCGACGCTGGATCAGCAGAGGCCAGGGCGTAGCGGACGGAGAGACGGATCGGGCCGGTCTGGCGCTGGCCCAGCGCCTCGGCCTGCCGGACGTGCTGTGCCGCGTGCTGGCCTCGCGCGGCGTCGATCTGGACGCGGCGGACGGGTTTCTGAATCCGACGCTGCGCGCCGCCTTGCCCGATCCCAGCCATCTGAAAGACATGGATGCCGCCGCCGCCCGCATCGCCCGCGCCGTGCGCGACGGGGAGACCATCGCCATTTTCGGCGATTACGATGTCGACGGCGCCACCTCCACGGCGCTGCTGCACCGTTTCCTCGGCGCCGTCGGCGGCAAGCCGCGCGTCTATATTCCCGACCGCATGGTGGAGGGCTATGGCCCGAACGCCCCGGCACTGCTGGCGCTGAAGCGTGAAGGGGCGTCGCTCTGCATTACCGTCGATTGCGGCATCACGGCCTTTGCCCCGCTGGAAGCGGCGATGGCGGCAGGGTTGGAGATGCTGGTGATCGACCATCACGTGG
The DNA here is from genome assembly GCF_001618175.1 of Oceanibaculum pacificum. Lineage (GTDB taxonomy): Bacteria > Pseudomonadota > Alphaproteobacteria > Oceanibaculales > Oceanibaculaceae > Oceanibaculum > Oceanibaculum pacificum. Next base: position 10,666 of record NZ_LPXN01000127.1, read on the forward strand.
CCGAGCCGACGCTGCCGCGCGCCGTCGCCGTGGTGAATCCGAACCGGCTGGATGAAAGCAGCCCGCATGGCACGCTGGCCGCCGTCGGCGTCGCCTTCCTGCTTGTCGTCGCGGTGAACCGGACGCTGCGCCAGGCCGGCTGGTATGCGGCCCGGCCGGAACCCGATCTGCTGCAATGGCTCGACATGGTCGCCCTGGGCACCGTCTGCGATGTGGTGCCGCTGACCGGGCTTAACCGCTGCCTGGTCGCCCAGGGGCTGAAGGTCATGGCGCAGCGCCGCAATGCCGGCATGGCGGCGCTGGCCGATATAGCGCGTCTCGACGAGGCGCCGACGGCCTATCATCTGGGCTTCCTGATGGGGCCGCGGGTGAATGCCGGCGGCCGCGTCGGTCGCGCCGATCTCGGCACGCGGCTGCTCTCCACCGACGATCCGGCCGAGGCCGCGGCGCTGGCGCAGGAGCTGGATCGCTACAATACCGAGCGCAAGCAGATCGAGCTGGCCGTCCAGGACCAGGCGCTGGCCCAGGTCGAGCATCATGCCGACGGGCCATTGCTGGTCGCGGTGGGGCAGGGGTGGCACCCCGGCGTCATCGGCATCGTCGCCGGGCGGTTGAAGGAACGGTTTCACCGCCCCGCCCTGGTCATCGCGCTGGACGAGGCGGGCATCGGCAAGGGATCCGGGCGCTCCATCGCCGGTTTCGCCCTGGGGCCAGCGGTGATCGCCGCGCATCAGGCGGGGTTATTGATCAATGGCGGCGGCCATGCGATGGCGGCCGGCTTTACGGTCGAGCGCGAGAAGCTGCCCGCGTTTCGCGACTTTATCGCGGAGCGCGCGGCGCAGTGGCTTGCCGATGGCGGTCAGGCGGTGCCGGTCCTGTCGATCGACGGCGCGCTCCGGCCCGGCGGGGCGACGCTGGATCTGCTGGAGCTGCTGGGCCGCGTCGGGCCGTTCGGCGTCGGCAATCCGGAGCCGCGCTTCGTCTTTCCGGCTGCCCGCATTGTCGCCGCCGATGTGGTCGGCGAAAGCCATGTACGCTGCCAGATCGCCGATTCCGACGGCCGCCGCCTCAAGGCCATCGCCTTTCGCGCGCTGGAGACGCCGCTCGGCCAGGGCCTGTTGCAGGCCCGCTCCGCCCCGCTCCATATCGCCGGCCATCTGCGCATCGACCGCTGGCAGGGGGCGGAGAAGGTGCAGTTGCTGATCGACGATGCCGCCATTGCATTTTAAAGACGATTTGCCGCCTCTTCTGCCTTGATTTTCCAGCGCGAGCCAGTATGTTCCACCGCGCACGACGCCTCCGACGTCCCCATCGTCTAGAGGCCTAGGACACCGCCCTTTCACGGCGGCGACAGGGGTTCGAATCCCCTTGGGGACGCCATTTCCCGATTTCAGTTGATCGGTAGCCCCGCCAGGGTCAGGGTTTTTCCGTTCGCCTTGGCGGTCCAGCCCGTGCCGGCATGGTCCGGGTGGGCGGCCCTGAGCACGGCTTGGCTCCGGTTGATTTCGATGCCGTCGGAAAAAACCACGTTAATCTTAATGTGATCCCAGCCCTCGACGAGTTCGATCGTCCTGGAGTCGCCGTGGCCGAGCGTCCAGGTTGGCTTCAGCCGGTCGCCGCCGCTGCCGGGGAAGCGCTGGCTGGAATAGACGCTGCCATCCGGGTAATGGATGGAGATGGCTTTCTCGCCATCCGCGTCGGTCAGCGGCCAGTTCTTCACGCCCTTGCAGAACATTTCCAGTTGGAAGGAGAACGGCGTGTCGCCCGCGACGGCGACCTTGAAGGAGAGCTCTTGCGAGGCATCGCGGAGGAAGGACCAGAAATCGCTCGTCGGTATCTCGAAGACGAAATCGGTCGGGCCTGACGCGACGTCCAGCTGGTCGGGAACCTCGATCACCGCTTGCCAGGCATTGTAGGAAAGGACTTTCAGGGTCCGGCCGCCATACTTGGCCTTGGCGCGGCCATTCAGGCGCACCTTGGGCATGTAATAGGTGATCGTCACGGTGCGCCCCTGGCCGGACTGGCGCAGGCGATAGGGGAGGACGGAATAGACTTCCGCCGAGGGCTGGAAATAGCTGGGAAAATCCGCCTCCGCGACGATTTGCGCAAAGCCGTGCAGCGCGGACTGAATGCCGGCAAAGCAGAACCAGCCCCGCTCTTGTACCAGCTTGCTCGTGGCGCCGAACAGACTCGCCGCCCGCTTGACGACAGAGACCGGTTTGTCCGGCGCCGAGCCTTCTGGCTTCGTTTGGCCGAATTCGATGCACTGGTCGATCTCCCGCAGGATGGATCGCGCCATGTTCTGCAAGCCGTTTACGGAGTTGGTTACGGCAGTTACCGTGCTATGGAGCGGCCAGTAATCCTTCTGATGCGTAATCAGGTAGTCCCTGATCCAGGTATTCTGGAACGCGCGCGCAAGCCGTTCGATATGTGGCTTCATGCGCTTGAGTATTTCGATATTGGTCGTATCCACGCTCGCCTCCGCTATGATGGCGCGTAGCGTTTCACTGAATTCTTTAAGAACTGGTTAAGTCGTTTTCGGATGCCGTATTGCGGCCAATCGGCGTTAGCCTGCCGCCGGCTTCAGATCGCCCAGCACCGTCGGCAGCAGCTCGGAAACAGTGGGATGGATCGGCACGGCCCATTGCAGGGCGGGGTAGGGGGCATCGGCATTCATCATGTCGAGGATGCCGTGGATGGCCTCGTCGCCGCTGGTGCCCAGGATGGCGGCCCCCAGGATTTTTTGTGTCTCCGCATCGACGACGATCTTCATGAAGCCCTTGGTCTCGCTTTTCTCCACCGCCCGGCCGACGCGCGTCATCGGGCGGGTGCCGACCAGCAGCTTGCGGCCGGTCTTGCGGGCCTGCGCCTCGCTCATGCCGACGCGGCCCAGCGGCGGATCGATATAGAGCGCATAGCCGGGAATGCGAGCGCTGACGCGCCGGTCGCCGCCCTCCAGAAGATTGGCAGCGATGATCTCGAAATCATTATAGGCGGTGTGGGTGAAAGCGCCCTTGCCGTTGCAATCGCCCATCGCCCAGACGCCCGTCACATTGGTGGCCAGATAATCGTCGACCTGGATATAGCCGCGCTCGTCGACGGCGATACCGGCCGCTTCCAGCCCCAGATCGTCGGTATTGGGCGTCCGGCCGACCGCCAGCAGCAGGTCCGAGGCGATAATCTCCGGTGCGCCGGCGGCACAATCGACGCCGACGGCTACGCCCTTGGGGTGCCTGGCCAGGTGGATGCAGTCGGCCCCGGTGCGGATGGCGATGCCCTCATCCTCGAGGATGCCGCGCACCGCCTCGGAGATATCCTCATCCTCGCGGGCGATCAGGCGCGGGCCGCGCTCCACCACCGTCACCTGGGCGCCGAAGCGGCGATACATCTGGGCGAATTCCAGCCCGATGTAACTGCCGCCGATGACCACCAGATGCTCGGGCAGGCGATCGAGTTCCAGGATCGTGCTGTTGGTCAGATAATTGACGCTATCGATGCCCGGCAGTTCCGGCACCAGCGCCCGGCCGCCGACATTCAGGAAGATGCGCGGCGCGGTAATCGTCCGCTCGCCAATGCGCAGCGTGCGTGAGTCGGTGAACCGGGCATGGCCTTCGATCACGGTGAGCTTGTCCATGCCGCGCAGCCATGCCTCGACATTTCCGCGCGCCGTGCCGGACACCGTGGCCGCGCGCTGGCGAATCCGCTGCATGTCGACACGCACCGGGCCGTCCAGCATAACGCCGAAATCCTCCCCCCGCCGGGCCAGATGAGCGGCATAGGCGCTGGCGACCAGCGCCTTGGTCGGCATGCAGCCGGTATTCACGCAGGTGCCGCCGAACAGATGCCGCTCGACCAGCGCCACCTTCATGCCGGACCCGGTCAATCGTCCGGCGAGGGAAGGACCGGCCTGGCCGGCGCCGACGATGATCGCATCGAATGTTTCGGTCATAGCAGGCTCACAATCGCGATGGCGCCCAGGATGGCGATCGCGTCCTCAATCAGCGCCGCCGGGCGGTCGCGACCGAAGGCGGCGGCGAGACGGCCGCGCGCCCAGGCGCCGCCATAGGTGCCGGCGACGGCTCCCAGCGCGCCCAGTGCAAGACCGGGCCACATCATGCCGGCTGTGGCGGCGATGGTTCCGCCGCATAGCCCGCCGGTGAGGATGCGGGCGATGAATTGCGGCGGAACCTTGCGGCTCGGCGTGGAGGGAAGCTGGTCGGTCACCAGCTCGGCCAGCGCCAAGGCGGTGAAAATCCAGGGGGTGTAGACATGACCCATGAAGGAGAGCCAGCTCTCGCCCAGGTTCCAATTCTGAAGGGTGACGGCCCAGGCGACCACAGCAGGCGCCATCATGGCGCGGAGGCCGGCGATCACGCCGATCAGGAAGGCGAGGAGGAGAAGCATCGGACGGCCCTTTCCGGCAGACCAGCACAGGCGAGTCTCGACCGCCGCTGATCCGCCGCCGGTTCGACGCCCCAGCCGCTATTAGGCACGAAATGGGGGCGGCCGTCCGCCCCCATTTCGCAAGCGCAATCAGTCGCTAGCCGCGCGGCTCGCTGCGCAGCCCCTTGATCAGGGCGTAGCAGCCGAGCAGCAATACCAGCGTGAAAGGCAGGCCGGTCGACACCGCCGCAGCCTGCAACGCCGCCAGCCCGCCGCCTAGCAGCAGGGCTATGGCCACCAGCCCCTCAAACAGCGCCCAGAACACGCGCTGCGGTTTCGGCGCGTCGACCTTGCCGCCGGCGGTGATGGTGTCGATCACCAGCGAGCCTGAATCCGAGGAGGTGACGAAGAACACGATCACCAGCAGGATGCCGAGCAGCGAGGTGATCATGCTCAGCGGCAGCGCCTCCAGCATGACGAACAGCTTCAGCTCCAGATCGGCGTCGGCGACGGCCTGGTAGCCGTCATTCACGATCTGGCCGATGGCCGTGCCGCCGAAGGCCGTCATCCACAGCACCGAGACGAGCGAGGGGATCAGCAGCACGCAGATCAGGAACTCCCGCACCGTGCGGCCGCGGCTCACCCGGGCGATGAACATGCCGACGAACGGCGACCAGGAGATCCACCAGGCCCAGTAAAAGGCGGTCCAGCCCTGACGGAAATTATCGTCCTCGCGGCCGAACGGGTTCGACAAGGCCGGCAGATATTCGGCGTAAGCGCCGAGATTCTTGAAGAATCCGGTGAGGATGGCGAGCGTCGGGCCGGCAATGATGATGAACAGCATAAGCAGCGCCGCCAGCACCATATTGACCTCCGACAGCCGCTTCACGCCGGCATCCAGACCCGCCAGCACGGAGACCAGGGCAATGCCGGTGATGCCGGCGATCAGCAATACCTTGGAGGTGTCGGTGACCGGTACGCCGAACAGATATTCCAGCCCGGCATTCGCCTGCTCGGCGCCAATGCCAAGCGAGGTGGCAAGGCCGAACAGCGTGGCGAAGACGGCCAGAATATCGATCACATGGCCGGTCCAGCCCCACACCCGCTCGCCGAACACCGGATAGAAGATCGAACGCACGCTGAGCGGCAGGCCCTTATTATAGCTGAACAGCGCCAGCGCCAGGGCCAGCACGGCATAGATCGCCCATGGATGCAGCGCCCAATGGAAGATGGTCGCCGCCATGCCCATGCGCTGCGCCTCGGCCTCGTTTCCGGCCGCCCCCATCAGCGGCGCCCAGCTATCGGCCGATCCGGCATCCGCGCCGATGGCGGCGGAATAGTGCGAGATCGGCTCGGACACGCCGAAGAACATCAAGCCGATGCCCATGCCAGCGGCGAAAAGCATCGCGAACCAGGCGCTGTAGGAATAATCCGGCTTGGCGTCGATACCGCCGAGGCGCACCCGGCCCAAGGGCGACACCATGATGCCGATGCAGACCAGCACAAAAACATTGCCGGCCAGCAGGAAGAGCCAATCGAAATTCGAGGTCAGCGTCGGCCGCAGCCAGCTGAAGAAATCCTCCGCCTGGGTCGGCAACAGCAGCGTCACGACGACAAAGGCGACGATGGTTAGGGCGGAGACAACGAAAACCGGATTATGAATATCAAAGCCGAGCGCACCCAGCTTGGGCTGTATATTGTCCTGGCCGATTTCGTAATCGGTATCGATGGGGGATACGGCGCCGTCAGGCGGCACCTCCGCTTGCTGGCTCATATTGTTCCTTTAGCTCGGGTTTCTTAATTAGCCGCGACACAGTTCACGTGGCGCGGTATGGCGATTGCGCCCCATGTCATTATTCTGTTCGGATCAATTTGGAATACAGAGATATTTGATTGGGGTGGCGCTTGAAGTCATTCCATATCGGATTCAAGCGTATTCGTCAAATTTAGGGAAAATAAGTTTTTATTGAATAAATTCTATTTGGCTATTTGGTGTGAATATATTCACCGTGTGTGTATGAAATATATGTTGTGTAATTATTTATATAGAATTATTTCTTTCAGAAGAAAAATGATATTATACTGAGAAGACTGAATTCAACGGGAGCGAATCCCCGTGGTTGGCGCGATATCCCCGGTTGCGGGGCGGGAAGGGAACAACAGGCGCTCCCCGGTGGTTATTTACCCATAGTTCCGTCGCCAATCACAAAGGATACCCTCTCATGCATTCCATCATCTATCTGGTCGGCCTCGTCGTCGTGGTGATCGCTATTCTCTCGTTCCTCGGTTTCGCCTGAGGGCAGTCCCCTAGCCGAGCGGCGGCAGGCCGCTCGGCTGGACCGACAGGTTCATCATTGCGCCCTCGGCGCGAAAGCCGTTTGCCAGGAGGGAATTCATCAATCCACCCCTGCTTGATGGAACCCAGGCGCGGATCGTCTCGCATCCCGAACGCTGTGCGATGCGTGTCAGGGCGGCTGTCATCGCTTCGACGACAATAGCCGGGTCCATCATATCCATTGCGGCAAAATTCTCCGCCAGAAGCGCCTGGCTCGGCCAGCCATGGGGCACGCGCCAATACAGGCAAAGCCCAGTCAGATAGCCGTTTTCGGATCTGGCAATGAGGATTCCGCCGTCATTCTCAGCTGTGAGAGGGATGAGTTTATTGGCCAGGTCGCGCCATTGATGGCGACTCAGAAAGGGCAATTCCGCCGCGATCAGGGGGAAAGCCTGGTCGATATCCTGGGGCTGCAACAGTCCGACCGAGACGCTACGCACTGCCGACCTCGATATAAGCTCGAATGCTCGACCTTATTCTGGAAAATCAGCCAAAGACATTGCGCTGGATCAATTTGCCACACAGCGCGCGGTTATATTTAGCGCTATTATAAAGGCGTCTTCTCTCAATGGGAGACGGCCATGTCCCAGACAGCCGTTCATCAGTGCACACACGCCGCCTTGCCGCTTGCGCTCGCCGGTGTGTCCGATCCTTGCAGCCATTGCGAATCGCGGTCGATCAGCCTGTGCAGCTCGCTTGACGAGCAGGGGCTGGCGGCGCTGTCGCGGATTACCGCTGCGGTGCCCTATGCCGCCAAGACGGATTTTGTCAGCGAGGGCGAGCCGGCAACCTATCTGTTCAACGTCACCAGCGGCACGGTGAAGCTGTACCGCCTGCTCGCGGACGGGCGGCGGCAGATTGTCGGGTTTCTTTCGGCCGGCGATTTCATCGGCATCGCGGTGAATGACCGTTATCTCTATTCCGCCGAGACGGTGACGCCCGTCACCGTCTGCCGCTTCGCCAAGAGCAAGTTCAAGACTGTGCTGGAGGATTATCCGGCGCTGGAAAAGCGCCTGTTCCTGATGGCGAAGAACGAGCTGGCGGCGGCGCAGGATCAGATTCTGCTGCTGGGCCGCAAGACCGCGCGCGAGCGAATCGCCTCCTTCCTGGTGATGATGGACAAGCGGGGGGCTCAACCGAAGGGCGCTGCGCTGCATGCCGTGCACCTGCCGATGAGCCGCAGCGACATCGCCGATTATCTGGGACTCACCATCGAGACGGTCAGCCGCACCTTCACCCAGTTCCGCAATGACGGGCTGATCCGGCTGGAAGGCATCAGCGGCGTCACGCTGCTCGATCCGGACGGGCTGGCGGAGCTGGCCGAGGGGCTCTGAGCGTCACTCGCCGCCGCCCAGCGCATGGACATAGACGGTCAGCTGCTTGATCGTCGCGTCGTCCAGCCGGCCGGACCAGGCCGGCATCACGCCGAAGCGCGCGTTGGTTATCGATTCCACGATCTTTTCCTTGCTGCCGCCATAGAGCCAGATGCGGTCGTTCAATCGGGGCGCGCCCATTTCCCGCATGCCTTCGCCAGTCGCGCCATGGCAAGCGGCGCACTGGGCCTCGTATATCGGCTGGCCGTGTGCCGCGGCGAGCGGGTCGGTGGCCCGGCTGGATAGCGACAGCACGAACTCGGCCACGTCGGCGATCTCGCCGCGCTTCAGTATGCCGTCGGCGCCGAATTTCGGCATTTCGGAGTAGCGCGAGTCAGGATCGGCGTTGCGGATGCCGTGCAGGATGGTGCGCTCGATTTCCGCCAGGCCGCCGCCCCACAGCCATTCATCGTCGACCAGTGCCGGAAAGCCGGGATTTCCGGCGCCGCCCGCGCCATGGCAGGCGGCGCAATTATCGCCGAATGCCACCCGGCCGCCGGCCAGCGCGAAGGACAGCAGGTCGGGATTGGCGCGGATTTCCTCCAGCGAGGCCTGGGCGATGGCCCCGCGCAGGCCGGCCTGGTCGGCCCGATGCGCCGTCAGGCGGCCGGCGATGTCCGCGCGTTGCGAATAGCCCAGCACGCCCTTGGTGTAGCCGCCACCCATCAGGCTTGGCCAGGCCGGATAGAGCACCCAATAGCCGATCGCCCAGACGATGGTGGCGTAGAACAGATACATCAGCCATTTCGGGGCGGGGTTATCCAGCTCCCGGATGCCGTCCCATTCATGGCCGGTGGTTTCGGTTACGCTTACAGGGTCTTTCTCGATATGGCTCGACATGGCTCAGTCCTTCGACTCTTGCCGGGGCGTTTCGTCGTTCAGCGGGATGCGGCTGGCGTCGCGATAGCGCTTGCCGGCGCCGGGGCGGACCGTCCACAGGATCATCCCAAGGAAGATCAGCATGAGCCACAGGCCCCAATAGTGGCGCAGCGCGCCGGCGAGCTCCTGGAAGATGTCCATGGCTGCCTCTATTGCTTCAGGTCTTCGAGGCCGTGAGCGCTGAAATCGACCAGCGTGCCCAGCATCTGCATATAGGCGATCAGCGCATCCATCTCGGTCAGCCGCTGCGGGTTGCCGTCGAAATTCGCAACCATGGCTTTTGGATAGCGTTTCTGCAGATCGCCGGTGTCGGCATCCGGGTCGGCCTGGGCGCGCAGGTCGGCCTGGGCGTTGGCGATCATCTCGTCGCTATAGGGCACGCCCACCGCGCGCAGGGCCCGCAGGTGATCGGCGATATCCGACTGGCTGACCGCACGTGCCGCCAGGAAGGCGTATGGCGGCATGATCGATTCCGGCACCACGGCGCGTGGGTCGCTCATATGCACGACATGCCATTCGTTGGAATATTTGCCGCCGACGCGCGCCAGATCCGGCCCGGTGCGCTTGGAGCCCCACTGGAACGGATGGTCGTACAGGCTCTCGGCCGCCAGGCTGTAATGGCCGTAGCGCTCCACCTCGTCGCGGAACGGGCGAATCTGCTGGCTGTGGCAGGTATAGCACCCTTCCCGCACATAGATGTTGCGGCCGATCTGCTCCAGCGGGGTGTAGGGGCGCACGCCCTGCACCCGCTCGATGGTGGTCTCGATGGTGAAGAGCGGGACGATCTCGACGATGCCGCCGATGGAGATGGTCAGCAGCACCAGAACGAGCATCAGCAACCCGTTCTTCTCGATACGCGCATGGCTGAAAATAGGCTCTCGGATGGCCATGATTGTCTCCGTCACTCAGCGGGATTGAGGGCGCCGGTGCGGCCCGAAGGAGAGCGGGGGCGGGCGAGGGGGGCTTCCGCCCGCTCGTGCCCCTGAACGGTGCGCACGAGGTTGTAGACCATGATCAGCGCGCCCAGCAGGAACAGCACGCCGCCCAGCCCGCGGATGACGTAGAAGGGATGCATCGCCGCCACGGTCTCGACGAAGCTGTATTGCAGGAAGCCCAGATGGTCGTAGGCCCGCCACATCAGCCCCTGCATGATGCCCGACACCCACATGGAGGTGATGTAGAGCACGATGCCCAGCGTCGCGATCCAGTAATGCCAGCCGACCAGCCGCAGCGAATAGAGTTCCTTCCGGCCCCATAGCTTCGGCACCAGATCGTAGACCGCGCCGAAGCTGATGAAGGCGACCCACCCCAGCGCGCCGGAATGCACATGGCCGATGGTCCAGTCGGTATAGTGCGACAGCGCGTTCACCGCCTTGATCGACATGACCGGCCCTTCGAAGGTCGACATGCCGTAGAAGGCGACCGAGGTGACCAGGAAGCGCAGCACTGGGTCGGTCCGCAGCTTGTCCCACGCGCCCGAGAGGGTCATGATTCCGTTCACCATGCCGCCCCAGGACGGCACCCACAGCATGATCGAGAAGGTCATGCCCAGCGTCTGCGCCCAGTCCGGCAGCGCCGTATAGTGCAGATGGTGCGGCCCGGCCCAGATATAGAGGAAGATCAGCGCCCAGAAATGGATGATCGACAGCCGGTAGGAATAGACCGGCCGGTCGGCGCGCTTGGGAACGAAGTAATACATCATCCCCAGGAAGCCGGCGGTGAGGAAGAAGCCGACCGCGTTATGCCCGTACCACCACTGGATCAGCGCATCCTGCACGCCAGAGGCCGCCGAATAGCTCTTGGCGCCCGCCAGCGACACCGGCATCGCCAAATTATTCACGATATGCAGCACCGCGATGGTGACGATGAAGGCGAGATAGAACCAGTTCGCCACATAGATATGCGGTTCCCGCCGGGTCAGCACGGTTCCCAGGAACACCACCAGATAGGCCACCCATACCAGCGTCAGCCAGAGATCGACATACCATTCCGGCTCGGCATATTCCCGGCCCTGGCTGATGCCAAGCACATAGCCCAGCGCCGCCATGACGATAAAGAACTGGTAGCCCCAGAACACGAACCGGCTAAGCGCCCAGCCGCCGAACAACGGTGCGCGACAGGTGCGCTGCACCACATAGAAGGAGGTGCCGAGTAGCGCGTTGCCGCCGAAGGCGAAGATCGCCGCCGAGGTGTGCAGCGGCCGCAGCCGGCCGAAGCTGGTGTATTCCAACCCCAGATTGAGCGCCGGAAAGGCAAGCTGGAAGGCGATATAGACCCCGGCCGCGAAGGCGACGATGCCCCAGAACATGGCGGCGACGACAAACAGCCGCACCACCGCTTCGTCATAGGTGGCGACAGGGCGGGTGGCCGGGACGGCGTCAATCGTGGCTATGGTCACGACAGACCTCCCTGATCCTCGTCGAAGCCGTATTTCAGCAGCCCGAAGATGAACAGCACGCCAAAGCCGAACAGCGACAGGCCGAACAGATAGACCGCGCCATCGCGCGCGCCGGCGGCCATGAACAGGCCGATCAGCGCCAGCAACCCGGTCGCGCTGCCCAGCAGCCAGACACCGTTGGGAATCATGGGTTGCGTCTCCTTATTGTCAGTCATCTTCGAGAGTCACGAGGTCGCGATAGGCATGCCAGCTGGCGAAGCCGAGCAGCGGGTAGGTCAGCATCAGTCCCAGGAATCCCAAGGCGATGCCGGCGGCGGTGAACAGGGTGATCAGCGCCCCCCAGCCGATCATCACCAGCAGGTTTTCGCGCACGACGGCGAGGCTGGTGAGGATGGCGGTGACGGCGTTGACGTCGCGGTCCAGCAGCATCGGGATCGACACCACGCTGATCGCGAAGGCCAGCGAGGCCAGCGCGCCGCCGACCAGGCAGCCGACGATCAGAAACGGTATGCCGTCGGCCGACAGCAGCGTGCCCGTGACCAGCAGCCCCCAGCTTGGCGGGGTGGCGCCGAAGAACAGGGCGAAGATCAGGAAGGCGATGCGCACCCAGGCCAGCAGAAGCAGCATCAGGATGACGCCCATGCCGAGAATCTGCGGGTTCTGCCGCCAGGCGTCGATGCTGCCCGAAAAGCTGTCGATCCGCCCGCGATCGAGCAGCCGGCTGATCTGGTACAGGCCGGTCGCCAGAATCGGCCCGACCAGCATGAAGCCGGCGGCCAGCGGCAGCAGCAGATAGCCCATCTGCGCCTGATAAAGCCCCAGCGTCAGCCCCAGGCTGAGGAGGGCGACAATGGCCCCGTAGGTAAGCGCCGCCGTCTGCGCCTGGCGAAAGTCGCGCCAGCCCGCCGCCAGCCAGGCCCAGGGCCGGTCCGGCGATACGCGATGGATGACAATGGGTATATCGTCGATCAGCAGGGGTCGTATCTCGCTCATGCCGCTCCTCCTCGTCGAAGCTGGCCGATGATGCGGGGGACCGTTGCGCGGCGCCTTGATATGGATCAATGCCGGGAAGTTCCGGCCGGGACAGGATCGGGCATCTTTTCCGATAGCGGATTAGCGTCATGCCTCCCGCCGACCCGATCCCCGAGCTGCTGGACTTTGTATTGGCCGGCCTGTCGCGCTGCGGCGATGCCCTGGCAGGGGCGACCATGGATAATGCCGGGCTGCTGACCGGGCTGTTCCTGGTCGGGCTCGTCGGCAGCGCCAGCCATTGCGTCGGCATGTGCGGCCCCTTCGTACTGCAGCAGGCCGCCTTGCGCGGCGAGAAAGTGCCGGCTCACGACATGACGGAGCTGCATCGCCTGACCGGCGTGCTGCTGATCCCGTATCATTTGGGCCGCATCGCCACCTATGCGGCGCTGGGCGCGCTGGCCGGCGGATTGTTCGGCAGCGTCATCAGCTTGAGCGGTCAGCGCTGGATTGCCGCCGTGCTGTTCGGCATCGCCGCCTTCCTGCTGGCGATGATGGCGGCGGGCCGGATCGGCCTGGTGCGCCGTCGGCTGCTGGCAGCGGCACCTGTCTGGGCCGGCCCGGTCGCCGAGCGGGCGACGCGGCTGTTCAGCAATCCGGTTGGCTGGCGCGGTTTCGCACTGGGGCTGATGCTGGGCTTCATTCCCTGCGGCCTGCTCTATGCCGCGCTGATGGCTGCCGGGGCGGCGGGCGATCCGCTGCTGGGCGGCCTGGCGATGGCCGCTTTCGCGCTGGGCACCGTGCCGGCGCTGCTGGTCGTCGGCATCGTCGGACGGCTGGCCTGGCGGCGTTGGCAACCGCATCTGGCGCCGGTTCTGCCGCTGCTGTTGCTGGCGAATGCCGGGGTGCTGGGCTATCTCGCCTGGAGCAGCCTATCATGAACGCGGAACGGCCCCTGCTGGACGAGCCGGCGCCGCGCAAGGCGCTGTTCGCCAATCGGGCGAAAGTCTATCCGAAGATCGTGGCCGGCCGCTTTCGCCGCCTGAAATGGGCGGCGATGGCGCTGCTGCTGGGGCTCTATTACCTGGCTCCCTGGCTGCGCTGGGACCGCGGGCCAGGATCGCCGGACCAGGCGATTTTGGCCGATATACCGGGTGCGCGGCTGTATTTCTTCTTCATCGAGATCTGGCCGCAGGAGGTCTATTACCTGACCGGCGTGCTGATCCTGGGCGCGGTCGGCCTGTTCCTGGCGACCGCCCTGTTCGGCCGCATCTGGTGCGGTTTCGCCTGCCCGCAGACGGTGTGGAGCGACCTGTACCTCCAGGTCGAACGCTGGATCGAGGGGGAGCGGGCGGAACGCATCCGCCTCGACCATGCGCCCTGGAGCATCGCTAAGCTGGCCCGCAAGCTCGCCAAGCATGCCGCCTGGCTGCTGATCGCGGCGGCGACCGGCGGCGCCTGGATCTTCTATTTCAACGATGCGCCGACGCTGATGCGCGGCCTCGCGCGCTTTCAGGCCTCGCCGACCGTGCTGTTCTTCATCGCCCTGTTCACCGCGACGACCTATTTGCTGGCCGGCTGGGTGCGCGAGCAGATGTGCATCTATATGTGTCCCTGGCCGCGTTTCCAGGCGGCGATGCTGGACGAGCATTCCACCATCGTCACCTATGAAGCCTGGCGCGGGGAGCCGCGCAGTCCGAAGCGCAAGACGGAAAGCTGGGACCAGCGCGGCGACTGCATCGATTGCCGGCAATGCGTCCAGGTCTGCCCCACCGGCATCGACATCCGCGACGGCCAGCAGCTCGCCTGCATCGGCTGCGGCCTGTGCATCGATGCCTGCAACGACATCATGGCCCGCATCGAGCGGCCGGGGGATCTGATCGCCTTCGACACCGAGGCGAACCAGCCGGCGCGCATGGTTGGCCAGCGGTCCGCTTTGCGTCTCTTCCGGCCGCGCGTGCTGGTTTATGTCGCGCTGCTTGTCGCCGTCGCCGGCATCATGCTGTTCAGCCTGATGAACCGCAGCGACACGGAACTAACGGTGCAACGCGACCGCGCGCCCTTGTTCGTGGCGTTGAGCGATGGCGATGTGCGCAACAGCTATACCGTGAAAATCCTGAACAAGACCCGCGAGGAGCGGGATTACCGCCTGTCGGTCGACGGCCTGCCGCAGGCCCGGATTACCGTGGTCGGCCATGAGGGCGAGGCGGGCGATCTGGTCGCCCTGCCGGTGAAGGCGGACGCGGTCGGCAGTTTCCGCATCCATATCCGCGTCCCGCGCGATGTTCTCGCCGGGAGCAGCACGCCGATAGACCTCGTCGTCACGCCGTTCGAGGCGGCAGAGCGGCATGCCGCATCCACCCTTTTCCTGGGACCGGTTCCATGATCCAGCGCAGCGCCAACCTGTCGATCCGCCCACGCGGCTATTGGTATCCCTGGATTTTCGTCGGCTTCTTCGGCGTGATCGTGCTGGTGAATGTCGTAATGGTCAGCCTGGCGGTGACGAGCTGGAGCGGGTTGGAGACCAGCGATCATTTCCGCAAGGGTGTGGCCTACAACGGCGTTTTACGCGCGGCCGAGCGACAGGCGGCCCTGGGCTGGACAATCGAGGCCAGTCTGAAGCCGGCCGGCGGCCTCAGCGTCGGCGTGACGGACGCAGCCGGCCAGCCGCTTGACGATGCGTCGGTCGAGGCGATGTTGCGCCGGCCCGGCCGCCGGGATCTCGACGTCACCGTGATGCTGACCGGCATGGGCGGCGGGCTGTACCGGGCGGCGGCGCCTGTCTCCGAGCCCGGCAATTGGGACGTCCGGATCGTCATCCGCCACGCCGCCGGCACTATGCTGGAAAATCGCCGGTTATGGGTGGCGCCATGAGAGGCGATGCGCTGGCCGCCTGCCTGCATTGCCGTGAGCCGGTCATCGCTGGCGATTTCTGCTGCACCGGCTGCGAGACCGCCCATGCCACCATCGAGCGGCTGGGACTCGGCCTCTATTATCGCCGCCGCAGCCTCGACCCTGGGCTGAACCGGCCGCGTCCGGACGCCGCGGCGATGGATTTCACCGCCCTGGCCGAACCTTGCGGCGATGGGCTCCTGCGCCTCAATCTGATGATCGAGGGGCTGCATTGCGCGGCCTGCGTCTGGCTGATCGAAGCCATGTTGGCGAAGCAACAGGGCGTGGTCACCGCGCGGCTGAACATGACCACCCGGCGGCTGCGACTGGAATGGAAGGCCCAGGCCAACACGGCGAACGATCTCGTTGGCGCGGTCCTGGCGCTGGGCTATCGGGTGGCGCCCTACGATCCCTCAATGCTGGTCGACGTCGCCAAGCAGGCGGAGCGGGAATTGCTGCGCTGCCTGGCGGTGGCCGGGTTCGCCGCCGGCAACGTCATGCTGCTGTCGGTCGCCATCTGGGCCGGCCATGCGCAGGATATGGGGCCGGCGACGCGCGACCTGCTGCATTGGGTATCCGCGCTGATCGCGCTGCCGGCCATCGCCTATGCCGGGCGGCCCTTTTTCCGGTCCGCCTGGACGGCGCTGAAGGCGCGGCGAACCAATATGGACGTGCCGATCTCCATCGGCGTCGCGCTGGCCGCCGGCATGAGCCTGTTCGAGACCCTGACCGGCGGCCCGCACGCCTATTTCGACAGCGCGATTACGCTGCTGTTCTTCCTGCTGGTCGGCCGCTATCTCGACGCCCGCGCGCGGGGCCGGGTGCGGGGGGCCGCCGAATATCTGCTGGCATTGCAGGCCGGGGCGGTCTCGGTGTTGCAGGAGGATGGCTCGATCCGCCTGCTGCCCGTCCGCCAGGTGCAGCCAGGCATGCGTGCCCTGGTCGCCGCCGGCGAACGCCTGGGCGTGGACGGCGTCGTGCGGGCCGGCAGTTCCGAGATCGATACCGCGCTGATCACTGGCGAGACCCTGCCGCGCCAGGCCGCCCCCGGCGCATCGCTTCATGCCGGCACGCTGAACCTGTCCTCGTCGCTGACGGTGGAGGTGACGGCCATCGGCGAGGGCACGCTGCTGGCCGAGATCGTGCGCCTGACCGAGCTGGCGGAGCAGGGCAGGGCGCGCTATGTGGCGCTGGCCGATCGCGTGTCGCGCCGTTATGCCCCGGTAGTGCATCTGCTGGCGCTGTTCACCTTTCTGGGCTGGATCGGCCTGGGTGGCATCGGCTGGCAGCCGGCGCTGATGAATGCTGTCGCGGTGCTGATCATCACCTGCCCCTGCGCGCTGGCGCTGGCGGTGCCGGCGGTGCAGGTGCTGGCCAGCGGCCGGCTGATGCGCCAGGGCATCCTGCTGAAATCAGCGACCGCGCTGGAGCGGCTGACCCGCATTGACCGCGTGGTGTTCGACAAGACCGGCACGCTGACGGTCGGCCGGCCGGCGCTGATCCCCGGCGACATGCCCGAGGAGGCCTTGCGCCTGGCGGCCGGCATGGCGGCGGCAAGCCGGCATCCGCTGGCTCAGGCGTTGGCGCGCGCCATGCCCGGCGTGCCGGCGCTGTCCGGTGTCGAGGAAGTGCCGGGCCGCGGGCTGGAAAGGGGCGATATCCGCCTCGGCAGCCGGCGCTGGCTTGGTTTCGGCAGCTCAGATTCGCAAATTATCGGGCCGGAGCTGTGGCTCGCCCGGCCGGGCCAGGAGCCGGTTCGGTTCCGATTTCGCGATGAAGTGCGGGTCGACGCGACGGAGATCGTCGCCCGGTTGCAGGCGCGGCGCATCAAGGTCTCGCTACTATCGGGCGACCAGTCGCCGGCGGTCGCCGCCGTGGCCGAGGCGGTCGGCATTGTCGATTGGCGCGCGGAATGCCTGCCGGATGACAAGGTCGTGGCGATCCGGCAATGGATCGATGCGGGCGAACGCGTCCTCATGGTCGGCGATGGCCTGAACGACGCACCGGCGCTGGCAGCCGCCACAATCTCCCTGTCGCCCTCCAGCGCCGCCGATATCAGCCAGAACGCCGCCGATATCGTGTTCCAGGGCGAGCGCCTGGCCCCCATGCTGACGGCGATGGGGGTGGCGGCGCGCGCGGAAGCCCTGGTGCGCGGCAATTTCGCCATTGCGCTGGGCTATAATGTGCTGGCCGTACCCTTGGCGATGGCCGGCCTGGTGACGCCGCTGATCGCCGCCATAGCCATGTCTTCCTCCTCGGTTCTGGTAATCCTGAACGCGCTGCGGCTGAATAGGGGGCAACTGGCATGAGCGTGCTGCTCTACCTGATCCCCATCGCGCTCGCTCTTGGCGCTGCCGGCCTCGTGGCCTTTCTGTGGGCGCTGCGCCAGGGCCAGTTCGAGGATATGGACGGCGCCGCCATCCGCATCCTGTTCGATGAGGATGAGGCCCAGCGATAGCCAGCCATTTGCACAATATGTGTCGGAACGGCTTGACGCTTTTCGCCCTATCCCACAAGATATAGACGTTACGGTATCCGAGGTGTCAGCATCTTGGTCGGGAATCCGGTGCGCCGCGCCAAGACGGTAAAGCCGGGGCTGCCCCCGCAACTGTAAGCGGTTAGCTTTGCGTCCTTTCTTGCCACTGGTGCGCCACGTGCTGGGAAGGCTGGACCAAAGCGCGGAGCCGCGAGCCAGGAGACCGGCCGTAACGCATGCGTAATCCTCGGGCGGGGTGCACCGATGGGGCATAGTCGACGCGCTTTGCGTGCGTCCGGCGCGTGCTCCCATTTTCCCCGTCCAACAGACCAACCGACGGGGTAACGATGTCCTCTCTCGCCTTTGATTTCGATCATGACGGCCATCTGGTCCCGCAGACTCCGGCAGGTCCGGCGCAGTCGGCGAGACCGCGGCCGCAGCCCCCGCGAGAGGAACCCCGCCAGGAAGCTTTTCGGCTGGAGCGCAAGGCCCCGCTGACCGGGCCGTTGGCGATCCGCCCGAAGCCGTCCGATCTGGTGCTGGACCGCAGCCGTGACGATCTGCTGACCGCCTTCGGCAAGGCGACGCTGATGGACCGCTATCTGCTGGCCGGCGAAAGCTTCCAGGACATGTTCGCCCGCGTCTCCTGCGCCTTTGCCGACGATGTGGTGCATGCGCAACGCCTGTATGACGCCATGTCTAAACTCTGGTTCATGCCGGCGACGCCGGTGCTGTCCAATGGCGGCACGACGCGCGGCCTGCCGATTTCCTGCTTTTTGAATTCCGTGCCGGATTCGCTGACCGGCATCGTGCGCACCTGGAACGAGAATGTGGCGCTGGCCTCCAATGGCGGCGGCATCGGCACCTATTGGGGCCAGGTGCGCTCCATCGGCGAATCGGTGAAGGGGGCGGGCGAGACCTCGGGCATCATCCCCTTCATCCATGTCATGGACGGGCTGACGCTGGCGATCAGCCAGGGCTCGCTGCGTCGCGGCTCGGCAGCGGTCTATCTCGACATTCATCATCCGGAGATCGAGGAATTCCTGGAAATCCGCAAGGCATCGGGCGATTTCAACCGCAAGGGCCTGAACCTGCATCACGGCATCAACATCACCGACGAATTCATGCAGGCGGTGCAGGATGGCGCGCTGTTCGATCTGAAAAGCCCGAAGAATGGCGAGACGCTGCGCAAGGTGAATGCCCGCCAGCTCTGGCAGCGCATCCTGGAGACGCGGCTGCAGACCGGCGAGCCCTATCTGCTGTTCATCGATTCGGTGAACCGAGCGCTGCCGCGCCATCAGCAGAAGCTGGGGCTGAAGGTCACCACCTCCAACCTGTGCAGCGAAATCACGCTGGCCACCGGGGCCGACCATCAGGGCGAGGAACGCACCGCGGTGTGCTGCCTGTCCTCTCTGAATGTCGAGACCTGGGACGAGTGGAACGAAGCGCCGGGCTTCATCGAGGATGTGTTGCGCTTTCTGGATAATGTGCTGAGCCACTTCATCGACGTGGCGCCAGATGGCATGGAGCGGGCGAAATACTCTGCCATGCGGGAGCGCTCGGTCGGGCTCGGCGTCATGGGCTTCCATTCCTTCCTGCAGGCCAACGGCATCCCGTTCGAGAGCGCGCTGGCGAAATCCTGGAACTTCCGCATCTTCCGCAAGATCCGGCGCGAGGCCGATGCCGCCTCGGTGGCGCTGGCGGAGGAGCGCGGGCCGTGCCCGGACGCGCAGGAGGCCGGCATGAAGGCGCGATTCAGCCATAAGATCGCCATCGCGCCGACCGCCTCGATCAGCATCATCTGCGGCGGCACCAGCGCCGGCATCGAGCCGGTCCCGGCCAATATATACACCCACAAGACGCTGTCCGGCGCGTTCTCGGTACGCAATCGCCATCTTGAGAAATTACTGGAGGAAAAGGGGCGAAACACCCCTGAAATCTGGCAATCCATTGTGGAAAAGGAAGGCTCGGTCCAGCATCTCGATTGTTTGAGCGAGGATGAGAAGGCGACCTATCGCACCGCCTTCGAGATCGATCAGCGCTGGATCATCGACCTGGCGGCCGACCGCACGCCCTTCATCTGCCAGAGCCAGTCGCTGAACCTGTTCCTGCCGGCCGATATCGCCAAGTGGGACCTACACATGCTGCACTGGTCGGCCTGGAAGCGCGGCATGAAGAGCCTGTATTACTGCCGCTCCAAATCGATCAGCCGCGCCGCCTTCGCCGGCAAGCTGGAGGAGGGCGCGGCGTCCGCCTTCGACAACACCGACCCGACCGATTACGAGGAGTGTCTGGCATGTCAGTGAATTTGGGCAATCTCGACCCACGCACGCTGATCGGCACCGGCAAGGTCGGGCTGTTGACCGCAACCGGCACCTATGACGTCAACCGCTATGGCTGGGCCTACGATTATTGGAAGCGCCAGCAGCAGACCCACTGGATGGGCGAGGAAGTGCCGCTGGGCGGCGACATCAAGGATTGGGCGTCAGATCGCGTGACCGACGCGGAGCGGGCCCTGCTGACGCAGATTTTCCGCTTTTTCACCCAATCGGATGTCGAGGTCGGCGATAATTACCTGAAGCGCTATATCCCGATCTTCCAGCCGCTTGAGCTGCAGATGATGATGGCCGCCTTCTCCAACATGGAGACGGTTCATATCGACGCCTATGCGCTGCTGCTGAAAACCCTGGGCATGCCGCAATCCGAGTTCGAGGCGTTCCGCGACTATGGCGAGATGCGCGCCAAGGCGGATTACATGCACACGTTCGGCGTCGGCACCGTGTCCGACGTGGCACGCACACTGGCCATGTTCGGCGCATTCACTGAGGGGATGAGCCTGTTCGCCAGCTTCGCCATGCTGCTGAACTTCCCCCGCCATAACAAGATGAACGGCATGGGGCAGATCGTCTCCTGGTCGGTGCGCGACGAGAGCCTGCATTGCGAGGGCATCATCCGGCTGTACCATGAATGGCACCGGGAAACCGGCGCGGTCACCGCCGCCGTGCGCGACGACATCATCGACGTCGCCAAGACCATGGTCAGGCTGGAGGAGCGTTTCATCGACCTGGCCTTCGGCCTCGGCCAGATCGAGGGCATGACCGGCGATGCGATCAAGGCCTATGTGCGCTATATCGCGGATTGGCGGCTGACCCAGCTTAAGCTGCCGACGGTGTTCGGCTATTTCGAGCAGACCGACACCGGCTACAAGCAACTGCGCCCGCATCCGCTGCCCTGGCTGGTGGAAATACTGAACGGCGTCGAGCACGCCAATTTCTTCGAGCAGCGCGCCACCGAATATTCCAAGGGCGCCAGCCGCGGCAGCTGGGACGGCGAGGAGGGCGTGTGGGCCATGTTCGAAAAGCGCGAGAAGGCGGCGCTGGGCACGCATTGAACAAATAGTTATGCGCGCGTAAGAACTTTTCAGCACCCTATACGTTCACCTAGGGAAACAGGCCTGGATTGTGGAATCGGGCCGCCTGAAAAGTTCGAGAGGGAATATGTCCGCATCAGACGAGGCGACGCAGCCCGCCGGTTTCGTCAGGAACTGGCTGGGTTTCTTCGCCGGCCTTGCCGCCTTTGCCCTTATCCTCGCGCTGCCGACGCCGGACGGGATGGCCCCGGCGGCGCAGAACGTCGCCGCGCTGACCATTCTGATGGCGATCTGGTGGATCACCGAGGCGCTGCCGATTCCGGCCACCGCGCTGCTGCCGCTGATCCTGCTGCCGCTGCTCGGCGTGTCCAACACCAAGGAAGCGGCGGCGCCCTATGCCGACCCGATCATCTTCCTGTTCCTGGGCGGTTTCATCATCGGGGCAGCGACTCAGCGCTGGGATCTGCATAAACGCATCGGCCTGACCGCGATCAGCACCATTGGCACGCGGCCCAGCCGGTTGATCGGCGGGTTCATGCTGGGCACCGCGATTCTCAGCATGTGGGTGTCCAACACCGCCACGGCCGTCATGATGCTGCCGGTGGCGCTGTCGGTCACCGCGCTGCTGAACGAGCGCGCCGGCCCACGCGACAGCATCTCGGCCGAGGAACGGAATTTCGGCACCGGGCTGATGCTGGCGGTCGCCTATGGCGCCAGCATCGGCGGTCTCGCCACGCTGGTCGGCACGCCGCCCAATGCCCTGCTGGCCGGCTATATGGCGCGCGAGCACGGCGTGGAGATCGGCTTTGCGCAATGGATGGCGGTCGGCGTGCCGGTCACCATCGTCATGCTGCTGGCCGCCTGGATGATCCTGACCCGGCTCTATCCGATCTCCAACGATATCGGCGACGGCGCGCGCAGCGTGGTCGAGGGCGAGAAGCGGAAGCTGGGCCGCATGAGCACGGCGGAAAAGCGCGTCGCGGCGGTCTTCGTGCTGACCGCGCTGGCCTGGGTCACCCGGCCACTGTTCAGCGACTATATTCCCGGCATCGACGATACGGTGATCGCCATCGCCGGCGCCCTGCTGCTGTTCATGCTGCCGTCCGGCATGACGGAGCGGGAGAGCGACAATCGCCGCCTGCTCGATTGGGACGATCTGAAGCGCCTGCCCTGGGGCGTGCTGATGCTGTTCGGCGGCGGCTTGAGCCTGGCTGGCGCGATCAGCGGCAGCGGCCTGGCGGAATGGCTAGGCACGCTGTTAGAGAATTTCGGCACGCTGCCGGTGGTGCTGATCGTCATGGTGGCCGCCGTGGCGATGATCTTCCTCACCGAGATAACCAGCAACACGGCCAGCGCCGCCACTTTCCTGCCGCTGGGCGGGGCCGTCGCCGTCGGCATGGGGCTAGACCCGATGCTTCTGGCCGTGCCGTTGGCGCTCGCGGCGTCCTGCGCTTTCATGCTGCCGGTGGCGACGCCGCCCAACGCCATCGTCTATGCCAGCGGCCATGTCAGCATCAAACAGATGGCGATGGCCGGGCTGGGCTTGAACATCATCGGCAGCATCGTCATCGTGATTGCAACATTCGCCACGGCTGGATGGTTGTTCGGCAGCTGAGTTAACCGCGCGCGGGAGGCCGTATGGAGCTGGACTTTGCCCTGTTCGTCTTCATCGGCTTTTTCGCCCAGTTGGTGGATGGCGCCCTGGGCATGGCCTTCGGCGTCATTTCCACCTCCAGCCTGATCGCGCTGGGCACGCCGCCGGCCATCGCCAGCGCGGCCGTGC
Organism: Oceanibaculum pacificum; assembly: GCF_001618175.1. Lineage (GTDB taxonomy): Bacteria > Pseudomonadota > Alphaproteobacteria > Oceanibaculales > Oceanibaculaceae > Oceanibaculum > Oceanibaculum pacificum. The sequence goes on from NZ_LPXN01000127.1 coordinate 33,524, forward strand.
ATACTGCGGAGATCGCCACCACCGGCATTTCCGGAGCCTCGCATATCTGGCACCGCAATGTGAATTGGGCGCTGTTTCGGCGGCTGGTCATACCCGGCGTGATCGGCGGCGTGGTCGGCGCCTATGTGCTGACGGAATTGCCGCAGGAGATCGTCAAGCCGCTGGTCACGCTATATCTGGCGGCGATGGCGGTGATGATTTTCCTGCGCATCGCGGCGAAGCTGCGTCGTCGCTGGGAAATTCCCATACCCATCCTCGGCAGCGCCGGTGCGTTCCTCGACGCGATCGGCGGCGGCGGGTGGGGGCCTATCGTGACGTCCACCTTGCTGGCCAAGGGAGACGAACCGCGCTGGACCATCGGCTCCGTCAACACCGCGGAGTTTGTCATCACCATCGCCATCTCGCTGACCTTTCTCAGCCAACTCGATCTGTCGCAGCATCTGACGGTAATCGGCGGTCTGGTGCTGGGCGGCGCGCTGGCCGCGCCACTGGCCGGCTATCTGGTCAAGAAGCTGCCGCAGCGCCTGCTGCTCATGCTGGTTGGCGCGGTAATCGCCACGCTGACATTGGTGAATCTGGTCAGCCTATTCCGCTGACGGCGCGATCTCATATTCCCGGGTGATGATGATCGGCAGGTGGCCGTCCGGCAGGAAGTGCGGTTCGTCGGCCCGGGTGAGGCGATATTCCTCGGTCCGGGTGCCGGCCTTCATGTCGGCGGTGGAGGCGAACCAGGTGATCGCGAGCCCGTCATAGGGCGGCGGGGAAGGGCGGTCATATTCCGTCAACGCCAGATGATTCTGCTCGTAGCGATGCAATACGGGAATGCGCGCTGCGATCGGACCATGCACCTCGCGCCAGTAGCGGCGGAATTCGGCGCGATCCATGCCAGGGCGCTGATTGACGAACTCGATATTCTTCACCGCGCCCGGCGGCGCCGGATTGTCCTTGATGACATGCAGCTCGATCGGCATTTCGATACAGCGCCCGGTATCGACGAAGCCATGCAGGTCGGCGACCATCTCATCCCAGGCCGGCGAGGATTTGGCGGCGTCGAGGTCGGCTTTGTTCGCGAACCAGAATTCCGAGATGCCGTCGAATAGTAACTCGCCCTTGCGATAGCCCTGGACCAGCGCGTGCGACTGTACATAGCGCCGCAAACCCGGCAGCCGCGCGGCGATGGGACCATGACCCTGCCGCCACCGCTTCTGAAAGGCCTCGACCTGGCCTTCCTCAAGGCCGGGATGCTTGCGCTTGATGAGGTGAATTATCTTGAGCATCAGTTTCCTCCGGTTTGCCGCATCTTACCGGAAGTGAACGATGATTCATTGTTCTCTTTGTGACGCCAGCCACTTTACCGCCTCCAGCCCGGCGGCCCGGCCCAGCGCGAAACACGCGGTCAGCAGATAACCGCCGGTCGGCGCGTCCCAATCCAGCATTTCGCCGGCGCAGAAAGTGCCCGGCAGGGCGCGCAGCATCAGCCCATCCAACGCCGGACGGGCAATGCCCCCGGCGGTGCTGATCGCCTCGGCCAGCGGGCGGGGCCGCAGGATCGGCACCGGCAGAGCCTTGATGCCGTCCGCCAGCCGCGCTGCGTCCGCCTTGTCGGCGGGCGGCAGGAACTCATGCACCAGCCCGGCCTTCACCCCGTCGATGCCGGCAGCCTTGCGCAGATGATTGCTGAAGGACTGGCTGCCGCGCGGCCGGCCCAGCGCCTGGCGCAGGGTCTCCAGCGGCGTATCGGGCGCCAGGTCCAGTCGCAGCACCGGGTCTCGCAGCAGCGCGGCCGATTGCGCATAGACCCCGCTGCCCTCGATACCGTAATCGGCGATGACGAATTCACCGCGCACGCGCTGCCCGTCGACGCTCAACGCGACCGGCTTTACCGGCTGGCCGGCGAATCGCTGCCGGAAATGCGGGCTCCAGGCAACTTCGAAGCCGCAATTGGAAGGGCGCAAGGGCGTGCAATCGACGCCCCGGCTTTGCAGCGGTCCGATCCAGGCCGCGTCGGAGCCGAGCTGCGGCCAACTGCCGCCGCCCAGCGCCAGCACCGTGGCCTTGGGGCGAATGCTGACCGGGCCGGCCGGCGTCTCGAAGCGCAGCGCCCCGGCATCGTCCCAGCCGTCCCAGCGATGCCGCATATGGAAAACCGCGCCCTGCGCCCGCAACCGCCTGATCCAGGCGCGCAATAACGGCGCGGCCTTCATTTCGGTTGGAAACACTCGCCCGGAACTGCCGACGAAGGTTTCCACGCCCAGCCCCGCCGCCCAGTCGCGCAGCGCCTGCGGCGGAAACTCATCCAGGAACGGGCGCAGCCAATCGACAGCATCGTAGCGCCCGAGGAAGGTGACATGGGGTTCAGAATGGGTCAGATTCAGGCCGCTCTTGCCGGCCATGAGGAATTTGCGCCCGGCCGAAGGCATGCGTTCGTAGATCTGCACCGGCAGGCCGGCCGACAGCAGCGTTTCAGCCGCCATCAGCCCGGCCGGTCCGCCGCCGACAATCGCGATCATGGAAGTGTCATCCGTCATCCGCGCCTCATAGCGGTCGCCGGCCGACAGGGCAAGAGGCGCGCCAGAGGTTATGGCCGGGGGGCGCGGTATATCGGGCGATGGAAGGGATGCTCGTGGCCGGCAGGGCAGACATCCTGAAAGCCCATCAGCCCCAGGATGGTAGTCACCGTTCCCTGCTCGGTGCGGAACGGCAGAAGCAACCGCTCATAGGGGATGAATTCCTTATCCTTCACCGGCATCTGGCGCACCGAATAGTCGGGCAGGGCCTTTCGCGCGACCCAGGTATAAGCGGCGATTTGCTCGTCCAGGACGACGCCGTCATAAAGTTCCTCGAACCACAGGCCGGTCGCATCCCGACCATAGCGCGCGACATTGCCGGTGCCGACCAGCCGGAACCGGAAGCGCGGCCCATCCCCGCCCCAGACGACGTCATACAGGATGATCCATGGCAACATGGCCGCGCCGATGGCGATAGGGTCGATGTCGGCGCGCAGCGGGATACGACCGTCCCGGCAGCGCCGCCGCCAATAATCATAGATGCCCAGATGCAGAGGATGGCGCAATTTGCCGCCAAAATCCTCAAACCAGTCGTCGGAGGTCATTCTTGGTCCGTCAATGCATCGTTAAGGCTGGGTCAGCCTATGCCGAGGGAACTTAAGGATTGGTAAAATGGCGCGATTCCCCAAGAATAGAGCCAGCTATCGGTCGCTTTGCCGCAAGGAACCCCGCATGCGCACCACCCTCACCATTCTTCTTCTGGCGTTTTCGCTCAGCGGCTGCGGCGTGGCCGCCGCGCCTTGCCGGGGCGTGTCGCTGGTGCTGAAGATGATTCCCTGGGTGGGGCATGCCGCGGCCGTCCCGACCGATGCCTGCGCCGAAGCCATCGATCCGTGAGGAGTAAAGACATGCATCACAGCCGTCTTGACGGTTTCATCATCGACAGCCTGGGCGACGATCTGGACGCCGCCGCCGGCTTCTGGAGCGCTGCGCTCGGCCTGCCGATGAAGCGCGATAGCGGGACCGAGAATCAGGGATACATCAAGCTCGATGCCGGCGACGATCTGAACATCGAAGTGCAAAATGTCAATCATCCCAGCCGCGTGCATCTCGACATCGCCACGGACGACATCCCGGCCGAGGTTGCGCGGCTGGAGAAGCTGGGCGCGAAACGCATCGCCGATATCAAGGGCTGGGTGGTGATGGCGGCGCCGACCGGTCATCGTTTTTGCGTCGTGCAGGCCAGGGGCAGCGATTTCGAGAAAAAATCGACCCGTTGGGAATAGCGGGCTTGCGCCGCGGCCGCTGGCGCGATGACGCCCGGCGGGCTACAAGCATCCATGTCCATTCTTCCCACCGACCGCAGCGCCGAAGCGAATCTGAAGACCGGCATCGCCATCGTGCTGATGGGGGTGATGATGTTCGCCTGCGTCGACACGCTGAACAAGATTCTCGGCCAGACGCTGACCATCGTGCAGATCCTGTGGGTCCGCTTCCTGATCTTCGTGCCGATCGCGCTGGCGCTGGCCTACAGGCGACAGGGCGGGGTGGTGTGGCGCAGCCAGAAGCCGCTGCTGCAGGGTGTGCGCGCCGCGCTGCTGGTGATCGAGATGGGGTTTTTCGTCGCCGCCCTGCAATATCTGCCGCTGGCTGATGTGCAGGCCATTGCCGCCAGCGCGCCGTTGATGGTGGTCGCGCTGTCGGTGCCGTTCCTGGGCGAGAAGGTAGGCTGGCGGCGCTGGAGCGCCGTGGGGGTCGGATTTGTCGGCGTGCTGATCATCGTGCGGCCGGGCTTCGAGACGATGGGCATGGGCACCATCCTCACGCTGATCGGCACCGCCATGTGGGCGGTCTATCAGATCATGCTGCGCATCGTCGGACGCTACGATCCGGCGCCCACCACGGCGCTGTGGACGGCGGTGATCGGCCTGGTCATGACCAGCGCGGTCGTGCCGTTCCACTGGAACCCGCCCAGCGCGTTGGGCTGGGTGCTGCTGCTGGCCATCGGCATTCTGGGGGCGGCGGGCCACACAGTGTTCATGAAGGCCTTCACCCTGGCCCCGGCCTCGGCCTTGCAGCCCTACACCTACACACAGCTCGTGGCGGTCACGATCCTGGGCTTCCTGGTATTCGGCGACCTGCCGGACAGCATGACGGTAGCCGGCGCCAGCCTGATCGTCGCCGCCGGCCTCTATTCGATCTATCGCGCCCGGGTGCGGGCCGGCCTTTCCGGCTAGCCGGTGAGACTGGTCCCCACCCGGGGCGATTCGCGATTACAGCCCCAACGCCTTGCGGAAGCGCAGTTTCAGTTCAACGCCATCGCGGGTCGGCAGGGCGCGCGGCGTCTCCTCGGCGGCGATGGAGACCCGGGCGACCAGCGTTCCCTTGCCGGTGCGCACCCGATCCTTCAATTTAGCAACGCCTTCCATCGTATTGATTTCCTGCGTATCGCCGATGCCGCAGGCCTTCGCAACGCCGACCAGATCGACGCCGCCCCCAGTATGGCTCTGCTGCATGCCGGTCTCGCCATAATGGCCATTATCGAAGATCACCACAGACAGATTATCCGGCTTCTGGAGGGCGATGGTGGCCAGCGCGCCCATGCCCATCAGCATCTCGCCATCGCCGGTGATGACCAGCACCTTCTTATCCGGCTGGGCCAGCGCGATGCCGAGCCCCATCACGGCCGCACCGCCCATGGCGCCCCAGAGGTAGAAATTCAGGTCATGGTCGCCGGCGGCGAAGCAGTCATAGGTGGTGGACCCCAGGCCTGTGACGACCAGCAGAGTGTCGTCGCGGCCCTCCAGCAGGGCCTTGGCGACGGCGCGACGGTCGAGGAGGTTAGCGCGGCTCATTTCTTCACCCATTGCTTGCGGCCGATCAGACGCTGCGAGAGCAGCACGGCAACCACGCTGTCGCCGTTATAGGCGAGGTCGGCGGCGGCTTCGACGGTGTCCGCCACCTCCTCGGGCTGGTCCACCCGATAGACCAGCGCGCCCATCATCTCCAGCGCCTGCGGCGTGGCGTGGCCCATCGGGATCTGCCAGGGATTGAACTCCGCCCACTCGCCGCGCATCGTGATCAAGGTCAGCAGCGGGAAGCGGCAGCTTTTCATCAGCGACAGCATGTTCACGCAATTGCCCACCCCGCTGCTCTGCATCAGCAGGGCCGGGCGTTGGCCGCCCAGCCACGCGCCGGCGGCCAGGGCGATGCCTTCCTCCTCAGTGGTCAGCGAGACGGTGTGCATACTGCCCTCGTCCTGGCATGCCTTGATCAATCGGCTATGCCCGGCATCCGGCACATAGCCGACCTGGCGGACCTCGGCGCGTTTCAGAACGTCGAATATCTGTTCCGGCCAGGGCGAGACCGGATTGCTGTCGGATGCTGTCATGGGCTGGATATCTCTGACGTGATTGCAAGGATCGCCCGGAGCTTAACAGCCGAGGCCGGGCGCGCAACCGGCCTGGACGCAGGGCCGCATGACGCCAGCGGGAAGCAAACGAAAACGGGCGCTCCGTTGAGGGAGCGCCCGCATGCATGCCGGTGAGGTTACGCGGCATTGCCCGATCAGTGGTCGTCGATCTCGCCCTTCTTGTACAGGAACTCGTCCATGTACTTGGCGAAATGCTCGTTTTTCCGGCGCAGCCATTCTAGGCCCATGCAGGCATGTTCGATCTCTTCGCGCATGTTGTGCAGCAGGATTTCCTTCAGCTCCTCGTCCTCGCAATCGTCGGCGCGCTGCTGGTACCAATCGACTGCTTCCAGCTCCTCGATGACCGAGACGATGGCGTGATGCATCGTCAGCGTCCGCTTGCTGAGACGTTCCCGGGGGGCGTGCAGGGTATCGCTTGCCATAGATACTTCCTCTTTGTTGGCTGGCTGGGTAACTCTTTGCGCCTTACCGCTTGCGCCCATAGCGCGCGCGGCGAAGACCAAGCTTGCGTGCCAGATGCAGCTTTGCAAGCCGAAATGGGCGGGTCGGGGCCTCCGGATCAAGCAGTTGCAGATCGACCATCAGGCTTTCCGCGTTGCTCGGCAAGTCGGGCTCCAGCGGTTCGAGGCGCTTGCCTTCCGCCGTGCGCAGGCTCTCGACAGCGCGGATCAGCGATCCTTCGCGCCGCATGGCCTCGGCGACGGCCTCGGGCGGGCAGTCCAGATGCTCGGCCAGCAGCGTGTCCCGGATGCGCGCGATGCCGGCCGCGAGCTCATCCTCGCCGGTCTCGCTCTCGACGATCAGGTCGCATTCCGTATCGAACCCCATGGAGCGGTTATTGAGGTTACTGGAGCCGATCTTCAGGACCCGGTCATCGACGATCACCACCTTGGAATGCACATAAATCTGCCGGCCGCTCGCTGTCACCGGCTTGTAGATCGCCAGCCGGCCATGGGCGTCGCCGTCGCGCAGTTGCTTCACCGCATAGAGGCGCGCCACGCCCATGGCGGCCGCCTCCAGGAAAGATTCGGTGGATTCCGGATTCAGGATCACGATTTCCGGCCCTTCCGGCTCCGCCAGCCGTTCCAGCAAAGCCGCCAGGATGCGCCGGCCGGCGAGATACTGGTTCTCGATGTAGAGGCAGTGCTTCGCCCCAGCGATGGCGGCCAGGTGAAAAGCCTCGATCTCCCGGCACGCCTGCATCTTGCCCCAGGAGGGGTTGGTGCGGGCGATGCCCACCGGCACATTCTCGAAAGTCGGCTTGTAACTATGCGGCCAGGGGTCGCCCGCGCCGTGATAGGCGGCGATGTCGTAATCCGTGGCGATCAGCCAGCGTTCGCGGAACAGGTCGCCCAGCGCCCGGGCAATTGGGCCCTGCACCATCATGGCCACCTCGTGACGCGGCGTGGCGATGCCGCCCCGGCGCAGCTTGCGACGCGGATCGTCGTCCAGATGCTCGGGCGTATCCCAGCGATCCTCGACCAGATCGATACTGCCGCAGAACGCCACCTGATCGTCGATGATGATCAGCTTCTGGTGATGCGTCGCGCCGGACGGATGGCCGATATCGCGGTGGTAATGGATATTGCGCGGCGAACTCCAGCCGACGCGGAACATATGCTTCAGCTCGCGGCCCAAATTGAGCAGAACGGAATTACCCCATCGCAGCACACGGATGCTCAGCGCCGGATTGCGCTTCGCCAGATGGCGCAGGAACGTGCCCAGCCGGCGCGGCCCCTCGCGCGTGCTGCTGTCGCGGAACAGGTGCGAGCGATGGTCGAAATCCCAGCCGACGATATGGATGGAGTGCTCGGCGCGCAGCATCGCCTCGCGCACGGCGGAAAAATACTCCGCGCCATCGATCAGCACACGGGCCTGGCGCGCCCGTTCGCTTCGCCAGCAAAGTCGGTGGGTTATCATGTGAGCTTCACGTCAGGGGCTGTATCAGCCATTACATAACCGATCATCACGCCGGTGAGTTCCCGTAGATATGGTTCGAGGGTGGAAATTGGCCCCGGGCTTCATATTTCCTTAAGGGTATCGCTGCTACCTTGACCCTAAGAAACATGAAGAGGATGACAACATGGCGATCGGCAATGTAGGTGGCGCGCAGAATCTGGCAATTGTCGGTCTGCAATCCGAACGGCAGCAGACCCAGACTCTGGCCCAAGTCGTCGGCAATGCTACGGAGGGCGCCGCCCAGGTGGCCCGCTCCAATCAGGAGACGCCGCCGCCCGCGCCGCAGGAATCTGGCCGCGGTTCTTTGCTTGATATCTCCGTCTAATAGCGGCGCGCCTCACGGAAAGTTTACGTCGAGCGCTTTGACAGCCGTCCGGCGAGTTCTTAGAATCTAAGAACCAGTGAGATTGTACGGACGGGCGTGGCGCGCATGATTGCAGCGATTGCCGGCTCATATTCCAGCGGGGGCGGTGTTCAGCGACTTGCCTCGCCGGAGGGGCCGTGGCTATCGCCCGCCGCAACCGGCCTCCCGAACCTCCCCGATACCGGAATCCGAACCAGTTCGCCCGCCACCGCCGAAGAAGGGCTGAGTGGCGTGCGCGCTGGGTTGCTTGCCGGCGGGACTTTGGCCGCCGCCAGCGAAGCCGAGGCGGAGGAAAGCGCCCTCGGCCTGACCGAGGAAGAACAGCAAATCGTCGATGAGCTGAAGAAACGCGACCGCGAGGTGCGCGCGCACGAACAGGCGCATGCCGCGGTGGGCGGGGCTTATGCCGGTTCCCCGGTGTATGAGTATGAGTCTGGACCGGACGGCAATCGCTATGCCGTCGGCGGATCGGTCTCGATCGATGTCTCGCCAGTCCCGGGCGATCCGGAAGCGACTATCCAGAAAATGGAGATCGTGAAGCGCGCGGCCCTGGCGCCCGGCGAACCCTCGCCACAGGACCGCGCCGTTGCCGCCGCCGCCGACCAGGCCCGCCTGCAAGCCCAGGCCGAAAAACAACAGCAGGACAGGGAAGAGGCTCAAGGTCTCGGCGGAGAGAGCGATCCCGCCAAGGCGGCCGGCGCCTACGGCCAGGCGGCAAGCACCGGCGATATCGCCCCCATCCTGATCCAGATCGCGGCGTGACGACATGGCAGCCGCGCGCAGCGGGCGACTTGTCCTGCGCGCGTAACATTTCTATTGCTGGCCGATAGGCTTCGTTGGTTTCCGTCCGGCCTTTTCCGCCAGGAGAATTCCTTGTCCAATACGCGGGTTACCTCTGCCCCGTCCGGTGCCGCACCGCTGCCGGCCAGCGGGCTGGTGCTGCTGGTACTGCTGACCCTGTTCTGGGGCGTCAACTGGCCGGCGATGAAGCTGGCGCTGACCGGCATCGCGCCGTTCACCTTCCGCACCATCTGCCTGTTCATCGGCGGTCTGTCGCTGCTGGCTTTCGCGCTGGCGAAGCGGGAGTCCGTGCGCATAACAGCGGCCGATCTGAAACCGCTGCTGCTGGCCAGCCTGCTAAATGTCACCGGCTGGCATATTTTCTCCGCCTACGGTCTGTTGCTGGTGCCGGCGGGGCGGGGGGCGATTATTGCCTTCACCATGCCGATCTGGGCGTCGATCCTGGCCAGCCTGGTGCTAAAGGAGGCCTTTACCGGGCGCAAGCTGATCGGCCTCATATTGGGCGTCAGTGGCCTGGCGGTGCTGATCGGGCCGGAGCTGGCGGGGCTGGGCGCTGCCCCCATCGGCTCGCTTTTGATGCTGGGGGCGGCGGTTACCTGGGCGATGGGCACCATCGTCACCAAGCGCCAGCCCTGGCGGCTGGGCACGGCGGCGTTGACCGGCTGGCAGCTTACGCTGGGCGGCATCCCGGTTCTGATCGGAGCGCTGCTGATCGACCCCGCGCCGGATTTCACCGGCCTCAGCGGCACGGTGCTGTGGGCGGCGATCTATGCCGCCCTGATTCCGATGATCTTCTGCCATTGGGCCTGGTTCCGCATTGTCGAGCTGTTTCCCGCCAGCATCGCCGCCATCGGCACGCTGGCGATCCCGGTGGTTGGCGTGCTTTCCAGCGCCCTGGTGCTCGGCGAGCCTATCGGCCTTGCCGAAATCGCCGCCCTTGTGCTGGTGCTGGCCGGCCTGTCGGTGGTGATGCTGCGTCGGTAGGCCTCACGCCACGGTGAATTGAGCTTTTCAGGCGAGGGGTATATAAGGAAAGCTCATGAACTGTGAAACCGGGAGCCGATCATGGCGATAGACGGAATCTCGAACGGGATTTCCGGGGCCATTGCCGCCAGCAATCGCTTCGCCGTCAGTGCCAACAACACGGCCAATATTGTGAGCCGTGGCATCGATCCGCGCGAGCAGCAGGCGGTGCGCGACGACCCCGCTGGCCAGCGCGAGGTTCAGGGCTTCCAGCCACAGCAGGCCATCGACCAGAATGTCGCCAGCGGCGGCGTGCGCAGCACCACCCGGCCGATCGAGCCGGCCTCGATCCCGGTGCTTCAGGAAGATACCGCGCGCATCCAGCAGGATCGCGCGGCGCAGATCGAGAACGGCACGCTCCAGGGCAACCCTGGAGAGGCGGGCCTGGCGTCCAACCCCGTCGGTCAGGATGTGAGCTTCCTGCCGAATGTCGACCCGGCCAACGAGGCGGTGCAGCAGATCGTCAGCCAGCGCCAGTACGAGGCCAATCTGCGCACGGTGCAGGCCGGTTTCCAGCTCACCCGCTCACTGCTCGATATCGACAGCTAGCCGAACTGTCGTAGCGCGTCCGGCGTGTCGATATCGATCAGCACGCCATCCTCCGCCATCTCCACCTCGACCACCAGATCGGCATGCTCGCCGATCAGATGGCGCGCGCCGACATCGCCGGCCAGCCGCGCCATCTCCGCCAGGAAGCGCTTGCCCCACAGCACCGGGTTGCCGCGCTTGCCATTATGAGTCGGCACGCAGATTTCCCGGCCCTCGACCGGATCGAAGGCGGCGATCAGCCGATCGATCATCGCCGCATCGATGCGCGGCATGTCGCCCAGGCACACCAGCACGCCGTCGATATCCTCCGGCAAGGCCGCGATGCCAGCCTTCAGCGAGGTGCTGAGGCCCTCCGCGTAATCCGGATTGTGGATATAGGTCAGTTCCGCCGGCAGGGCGGCCTTCACGCGCTCCGCCTCATGGCCGGTGACGATCGTGATCGGCCCGGCCTTGGATTGGCGGACGATCTCCACCACGCGGGCGACCATCGGACTGCCGTCGATCTCCGCCAGCAGCTTGTTCACCGGCCCCATGCGGCGCGACTGGCCGGCGGCCAGCACAAGGGCGGCGATGCGCGGGGCCTTCCTGGTGGTGGCCTTGCGGTCCGATTGCCGGGGCAGGGGGCGGCTGGCGATCTCCTTCAGCAGCCCGCCCACGCCCATGCGCATGATGTCGGCGCGACTTACCGGCACGCCGGCGACCAGGCGTTGCAGCACCCAGTCGAAGCCGTTCAGCTTGGGCGAGCGCGCGCAGCCCGGCATGCCGATCACCGGAGTTTCGTTGACATGGCCCAGCAACAGCAGATTGCCAGGATCGACCGGCATGCCGAAATGATCGACTGTCCCGCCGGCCTCGACGATAGCGGCGGGCAGCACGTCGCGTCGGTCGACCACGGCGGACGCGCCGAACAGCAGCACCATGTCACAGCCGTCGGCGATCTGTGCGCGGATCGCCTGGGCGACAGAAGCCGTCTCATGCGCGCAGCGTTGCTCTTCGCCCAGGCCGGCGCCCAGGCGGTCCAGCCGGGCCGCCGTCGTGGCGGCCGTGGAATCCAGCACGCCGGGCTTGGTGGCGGGCAGAACGGTTTGCACCAGCCCGGCGCGAATCGCGCGGAAAGCGGCGATGCGCACGGCCGAGGCCAGCTTCTCGCAGGCCGCAAGCGCTGGCTCCGGGGCGGCGAAGGGGATGATCTTCACCGTGCCGACCATCTGCCCGGCTTCCACCACCTCATAGAGCGGCAACAGCGCAACGGTCAGCGCTTCGTCAACCAGATTGACGGCATCCAGCGCCGCCGGATCGTAGACCAGCAGGCCATTCGCGCGGGCGATCAAATTGCAGCGGCCGGTAAAGGGCGCGGCGACATCGATATTCTCCCCGCCGAAGGCGGCGGCCAGGCGGGCGGCGGCCTTGTCCTCCGGCACGTCGTCCGGCTCCAGCCGGGCCGCGATCACGCTGGCGATGCCGGCGGCGCGCAGGGCGGCGATATCCTCGGCCGTCAGCACCCGGCCCTTCTTCAGCGCCTTGCCGGCGAGTCGGCGGCTATGCGCCAGGATTGCGCCCTCGGCCTGGTCAAGCGGCGTGTCGCCGAAGATCATGCGGCTTTCGCCTCGCTCTCCGGCGCACGGCGCAGCACTTCCGTAATCTGCGCCAGGGCGGAAATCGCGATCTCCGCCGGGGTCACCGCGCCGATATTCAGGCCGAGCGGCCCGTGGATGCGCGTGAAATCCGCCTCGCCGAAACCGGCCTCTCCCAGCCTTTCCAGGCGCTTGGCATGCGTCTTTCGACTGCCGAGGCAACCGATATAGAAGGCGTCGGATTTCAGCGCCACGATCAGCGCCGGATCGTCCAGCTTCGGGTCGTGGGTCAGGGTGACCACGGCCGTGCGGCGGTTCGGCTTCAGCGCTTCCAGCGCCTCGTCCGGCCAGCGATCATCCAGACTGACGCCAGGGAAACGTTCGTCGGTGGCGAAGGCCTGGCGCGGATCGACGATCACCACCTGATAGCCGGCAATCGCCGCCATCGGAGCCAGCGCCTGGGCGATATGCACCGCGCCGACCAGGACCAGCCGCAGCGGCGGATTATGCACATGGACGAAATAGCCGCCCTCGACCATGCCGCTGCGATCGTCGGCCAGATGCCGGCGGATGGTCGCCTGCTCGGCATCGTTCAGCACCAGCTCGCCCAGCATGTCGCCGGGTGTCACGATGCATTGCACGCCGTCGGCGATGCGGGTCACCAGCGCCACCGGGCGCTTTTCCGCCCGCTCGTCCAGCAGGCGCTTCAGGATGGCGGGCTGCATATCAATCCACCCGCTCGACGAAGACCTGCACCTTGCCGCCGCAGGCCAGGCCCACTTCCCAGGCCTGCTCGTTGGTGACGCCGAAATCCAGCAGGCGCGGCTTGCCGTCCTGCATCACCTGCAGGGCCTCATGCACGACAGCGCCCTCGATGCAGCCGCCGGAGACAGAGCCGACCATGCGTCTGTCCTCATCGACCGCGAGCTGGCTGCCGACCGGGCGCGGGGAGGAGCCCCAGGTGCTGACGACGGTCGCCACCGCGACCTGCTTGCCGCCCGTGCGCCAGCGCGCCGCCTGTTCCAAAATGTCTTCAGCCGGGTTGATCATGCCACTTCCTCCATCTTGCGCAGCCAGGGCGCCATGGCCTCGCCCCGACGGGCCGGCGGACGGCTGAGCGCCGCCGCGAGCTGGCCGAGGCTGTCCAGATTATGCACCGGGCGGAATTCGTCCACATGCGGCAGAATCGCCCGCACACCTAAAGATTTGGGCGCGAAGCCATCGAAGCGCAACAAGGGGTTCAGCCAGATCAAGCGGCGGCAGGATTTGCGCAGCCGCTCGATCTCGCCCGACAGGCCCTCGCCGGCGTCGCGGTCCAGTCCGTCGGTGATCAGCAGCACCACCGCCCCCTGGCCCAGAACCCGGCGCGACCAGAGCCGGTTGAAATCCTCCAGGCAGGCCCCGATCCGCGTGCCGCCCGACCAGTCGCCGACGGCGGTGCCAACCCGCTCCAGCGCCTCGTCCACGTCGCGGCGGCGCAGATGGCGGGTGACGTTGGTCAGCCGGGTGCCGAACAAGAAGGTGTGCACGCGGTCGCGATCATTGGTCAGCGCATGCATGAAATGCAGCAGCATGCGGGAATAGCGGCTCATCGAGCCGGAGATATCGCACAGGATCACCAGCGGCGGCGGGCGCATCCGGCGCTTCTTCAGCGCCAGCGGGATGATGTCGCCGCCGCTGCGCAGCGCCCCGCGCAGGCTGGCGCGCAGATCCACGCGGTTACCGCCGCCGGACGGGGCGAAGCGGCGCGTCGGCAACTGGGCGATGGGCAGGACGAGGCGTTGCAGCATGCGCTCGGCATCGCGCATTTCCGCCCCGCTCATCTTCTCGAAATCCATCGACTGCAGCAATTCCTTGTCCGAGGTGGTGAAGGCGGCGTCGATCTCCACCTTCTCCTCGTCCGCCTGGTCGCCCAGGACCGCCTCCTGGCCTTGCAGCAGCGCCTCGGCGAGGCGGCGGTTCATCTCTTCGCCCTCGGGCTGCGGCTCGCTGCGCATCTGCGGCAGCACCATCTGCATCATGCGTTCCAGGATGCGCGGGTTACGCCAGAACACATGGAAGGCCTGGTTGAAAATCTCCCGCTGGTCCTGCCGGTTCACGAAAACGGCGTGCAGCGCCCAATAGAAATCGTCGCGGCGGCCGATGCCCACGGCCTCCACGGCGGCAATCGCGTCCAACACCTTGCCGGGGCCCACGGGCAGCCCGGCCATGCGCAGCGCACGGGCGAAATGCATGATGTTGGCGACCAGCTTGCCGCCGTCGCGGGGCGAGTCGGCAGGGGCTTCCGTTGGCACGCTGCCGTCCATCGCGTCAGACCGCGCCGTGCGCGGCCATTTCGCTCTTGATCTGGGTCAGGATGCGGTTCGCCTCGCTACCCTGGATCTTGGCGATATCGTCCTGGTACTTCAGCAATACGCCCAACGTGTTGTTCACCATCTCCGGATCGAGGCTGAGCTGGTCGAGCTGCACCAGCGCATGCGTCCAGTCGATGGTCTCGGCCACGCCCGGCTGCTTGAACAAATCCAGCTTGCGCAATTCCTGCACGAAGCCGACGACCTGGCTGCTGAGGGCTTCCGGCGCGGTCGGCGCCTTTACGCGCAGGATTTCCAGCTCGCGCTGGGCGTTCGGGTAATCCACCCAGTAATAGAAGCAGCGGCGCTTCAGCGCGTCGTGAATCTCGCGCGTGCGGTTCGAGGTGACGATAACGATGGGCGGCGTCTCAGCCTTGATCGTGCCCAGCTCCGGAATCGTCACCTGGAAGTCGGACAGCACCTCCAGCAGATAGGCCTCGAACGGCTCGTCGGTGCGGTCCAGCTCGTCGATCAGCAGCACCGGCGCGCCGCCGGCATGCGGCTGCAAGGCTTGTAGCAGGGGGCGGCGGATCAGGAATTTGTCATCGAAGATATCGGCGGCCAGGCTGTCGCGGTCGCTGCCGCCGGCGGCCTCGGCGATGCGGATTTCCACCATCTGGCGCGGATAATTCCACTCATAGACGGCGGAGCTGACATCCAGCCCTTCATAGCATTGCAGGCGGATCAGGTCGCGCCCCAGCGTGGCCGCCAGCACCTTGGCGATTTCGGTCTTGCCGACGCCGGCCTCGCCCTCCAGAAACAGCGGCCGGCCCAGCTTCAGGGCCAGGAACAGCGCCGTGGACAGGCTGCGGTCGGCGACGTAATCGCCCTGACCGAGCAGCGCCACGGTCTCGTCGATGGAGGCGGGGAGGTTCTGTGTCATGTCGACCTATCTAGCACGATCGGGCAAAGAAAAAGGAGCACTCTCCGGGTGGAGAGCGCTCCCATGCAACAAACGCAGAGATCAGCCGGCGGCCTGAAGCGCGCGTTTGGCCATGACGCCAATCAGGTGGGCGCGATAGTCGGCGGCACCGTGGATGTCGCTGTTCAGCCCTTCCGCTGGGATGGCGATGCCATCGAGGGCGGCAGCTGAGAAGTTCTTCGACAGCGCGTCCTCGAAGGCCGCGACGCGGAACACGCCATCCTCGCCGGCCCCGGTCACCGCGACGCGCGCGCCGCCGGCCGTCTTGGCGACGAACACGCCGACCAGGGCGTAGCGGCTGGCCGGCTGGGCGAACTTGGCATAGGCCGCCTTCTCCGGGATCGGGAAGGAGACCTTCAGGACGATCTCATCCTCCTCCAGCGCCGTGGTGAACATGCCGGCGAAGAAATCGTCGGCCGCGAGCTGGCGCTTGTTGGTGGTGACCGTCGCCCCCAGCGCCATCAGCGCCGCCGGATAATCCGCCGCCGGATCGTTGTTGGAGATCGAGCCGCCCAGCGTGCCGCGATTGCGCACCTGGGGATCGCCGATGCCGTGCGCCAGCTTGGTCAGCGCCGGGATCTTCGCGGCCACCTCGGCCGATGCGGCGACCGTGGCGTGGGTGGTCATCGCGCCGATGACCACTGCATTGCCTTCCACCGTGATGCCCTTCAACTCGGCAACGCCGGACAGATCGACCAGCTTGCTCGGCTGCGCCAGGCGCTGCTTCAGCGTCGGGATCAGGGTCATGCCGCCCGCCATCAGCTTCACCTCGTCGCCGGAGGACAGCGCCTTCAGCGCGTCGTCCAGGGAAGCGGGGCGGTTATACTCGAAATTGTACATCGGATGCTTCCTCGTCAGAGAGCGGGCTTTACTCGGCCGCCAGCGGGGGGCGGGCGGAACGGATCGCCTGCCACACCTTGGGCGGGGTGGCCGGCATGGAAATATCGGTGATGCCCAGCGGGCTGAGCGCATCGATCACCGCGTTGATAACCGCCGGCGGCGAGCCGATGGCGCCGACCTCGCCGCAGCCCTTCACCCCCAGCGGATTATCCGGGGCGGGCACATTATGCGTATCCAGCGTGAAGCTGACCAGATTATCGGCGCGCGGCATGGTGTAATCCATGAAGCTGCCGGTGATGAGTTGGCCTTCCTCGTCATAGACGCAGGCTTCCAGCAGCGCCTGGCCGATGCCCTGGGCGACGCCGCCATGCACCTGGCCCTCGACGATCATCGGGTTGATGACGCGGCCGAAATCGTCCACGGCGGTGAAGTTGATCACCTGCGTCACGCCGGTATCGGGGTCGATCTCGACCTCGCAGAGATGCGCGCCGCCGGGATAGGAGAAATTCAGCGGGTCGAAGAAGGCGGTCTCCTCCAGCCCCGGCTCCAGCTCGGTGATCGGGTAGTTGTGCGGCACATAGGCGGCCAGCGAGATTTCGCCAAACGCCTTCTTGCGGTCGGTGCCGGCCACGCTGAACTCGCCATTCTCGAAGACGATGTCGGCCTCGGCCGCTTCCAGCAGATGCGCCGCGATCTTCTTCGCCTTGGCGATCACCTTGTCCATCGCCCGGTCGATGGCCACGCCGCCGACGGCCAGCGAACGCGAACCATAGGTGCCCATGCCGAACGGCACCTTGGCGGTGTCGCCATGCACCACATCGACGTTCTCGATGGGAATGCCGAGCTTGTCGGAGACGAGCTGGGCGAAGGTCGTCTCGTGCCCCTGGCCGTGGCTGTGCGTGCCGGTGAACACGGTCACGCTGCCAGTGGGATGCACGCGCACCTGACCGCACTCATAGAGGCCGGCGCGCGCGCCCAGCGAGCCGACAACGGCGGAGGGGGCGATGCCGCAGGCCTCGACATAGGTGGAGAAGCCAATGCCGCGATATTTACCGCGCGCGGCCGCCTCCTTGCGCCGCGCCTCGAAGCCGGAATAGTCGGCCAGCTTCAGGGCCTTTTCCATGCAGCCGCCGGGATCGCCGGAATCGTAGACCAGCGCGACCGGCGTTTGGTAGGGAAACTGCTCGCGCTTGATGAAGTTGCGTCGACGCAGCTCGGCCTGGTCCAGGCCCATCTCGCGCGCCGCCTGGCTGACGATGCGCTCAATCAGGTAGGTCGCCTCCGGCCGGCCCGCGCCGCGATAGGCGTCGACCGGCACGGTGTGGGTAAACACCGCCTTCACATTGGCGAACACCTTCGGCGTGGTGTACACGCCAGCCAGCAGCGTGGCGTAGAGATAAGTCGGCACGCAGGGCGCGAAGGTGGAAAGATACGCGCCCATATTGGCGATCGTCTCGACCTTGAAGGCCAGGAACTTGCCGTCCTTGTCCATCGCCAGATGAGCGGTCGTCACATGGTCGCGGCCATGCGCGTCGGTTATGAAGCTTTCCGAACGCTCGGCGGTCCATTTGATCGGCCGGTTCACCTTGGCCGATGCCCAGGTGACAATGGCCTCCTCGGCATAATGATAGATTTTCGAGCCGAAACCGCCGCCGACATCCGGCGCGACCACGCGCAGCCGATGCTCCGGGATGTGCAGCACGAACGCGCCCATCAGCAGCCGGATGACATGCGGGTTCTGGCTGGTGGTGTAGAGCGTATAGTCGCCGGTCGAGCGGTCATATTCGCCGACGGCGGCGCGCGGCTCCATCGCGTTCGGGATCAGCCGGTTGTTGGTCAGCTCAATCCGTGTGACATGGTGCGCGCCCTTGATGGCGGCATCCACCTCGGCCTCGTCGCCAATGACCCAGTCATAACAGAGATTGCCGGGCGCTTCGTCCCACACCTGCGGGGCGGCGCTGGCCAGCGCCTTGCCGGGATGGGCGATGGCGGGCAGGGGGGCGTAGTCGACCTCGATCAGCTCCGCCGCATCCTTTGCCTGCCCTAGGGTTTCGGCGATCACCACGGCGATTTGGTCGCCGACATGGCGCACCCGGTCGATGACAAGCGGCGGATGCGCCGGCTCCTTCATCGGGCTGCCGTCGCGCGAATGAATCTGCCAGCCGCAGGGCAGACCGCCCAGCGCGTCGGCCGCCATGTCCTTGCCGGTGAAGATGGCGATCACGCCGGGCGCCGCTTGGGCGCTGGAAATGTCGAGACGCTCGATCTTCGCGTGGGCGTGCGGCGAGCGCAGAATATAGGCGTGGGTCTGGCCGGGGCGGTTGATATCGTCGGTGTAATTGCCCCGACCGGTCAGGAAACGAAGGTCCTCCTTGCGGCGGACCGAGGCACCGATGCCAGTTGCAGACATGTTCATTCCTCCCATTTGGCTGCCCGCCCCGGAATAGGGTGCGGGTTGCTCAGGAACTTGTCCGCCGGCGTTTATTGCCGGTTCTTGCTTTCCCCAAAAGATTGGGATGCGATCAGGCGGCGCTCATCTTCTCGGCGCCGGCTTTGATTGCCTTCACGATGTTGTGGTAGCCGGTGCAGCGGCAGATATTGCCCGACAGCTCGCGCCGGATGCGGGCTTCGTCGGCATCCGGCAGGCGGCGCACGATGTCGTAGCCGGTGGCCAGCATGCCGGGCGTGCAGAAGCCGCATTGCAGGCCATGATGCTCGCGGAACGCCTCCTGCATCGGGTGCAGCGTGGCGCCGTCGGCCAAGCCCTCGATGGTGACGACTTCCGTCCCGTTGGCCTGGGCGGCCAGAATGGTGCAGCTCTTCACCGACTGGCCGTCGACATGCACGACGCAGGCGCCGCACTGGCTGGTGTCGCAGCCGACATGGGTGCCGGTCAGATGCAGCTGTTCGCGCAGGAACTGCACCAGCAGGGTGCGGCCCTCGACATCGCCCGAAACCGTCTTGCCGTTCACTGTCATGGAAACGGAGATGGTCATACTTACCTCCCTGGAATTCCGGTCGTCATCGCCGGAGCACTATCGATCTGGACCGTGGGGACGGCGCTTCAAGCCGCGCGCGGCCTCTAGGTGGGTGTGGGAACCAGCCCTGTCGCCCTTTAGTTTCCCGCGCGCCTGACGGCAGGTCAAGCGCGCGTCAACGCGATGGACGGCTGGTGTGCTAGATGAAGAAAAGCGCTATCGCCGCTCCGCAGGCCACCAGGGCGACCAGGATCATCGGCGGGATGCCCTTGTCGTAGGAGGGCGGTGCTTCGCTCGACCCGCGCCGATGCACCGGCGCTTCGTGTGCGGGTGCTGCGGGGGCAGGCGCTGCATGTGCGTGATCCTCGGCCGGATGCGGCTTCGGAGCCGGCGACGGCGGCGGCGCGGGTTCCTGAATGGCTGCGGCGGGCGCAGTGGCAGGTGCGGCGGCAGGCGTCGACTCGCTGCTGGCCACCACCTCGGAGAATTTCGCGAAGAACTCGCCGGACAGCTTCTTGGCCGTCGAATCGATCAGCCGCGAACCAATCTGCGCCAGCTTGCCGCCGACATTGGCGTTCACCGTATAGGTCAGCAGCGTGGCCGACGGTCCGTCCTCGGCCAGATGCACATTAGCCCCGCCCTTGGCGAAACCGGCAGCGCCCCCCTTGCCCTCGCCGGAGATGGTGTAGCTTTCCGGCGGGTTAAGGTCGGACAGCGTGACCTCGCCGGTGAAGCTGGCGCTCACCGGGCCGACCTTGGCCTTCACCGTGGCGGTGAATTTGTCGTCGCCCTGCTTTTCCAGCGTCTGACAGCCGGGGATGCACTGTTTCAGCACCTCGGGATCGTTGAGCGCTTCCCAGACCCTCTGTCGCGGTGCGGGAATATGTTGTTCGCCTTTGAGCTCCATGTCTTCCCCTCCCATGCCGTCGTGGCCGCCGATGCCGACGGTGTTATCGCCAGATTAGACCCGATAACCGCCCAGCGGCAAGCGACCAGCCACGGGCAGCCCCGCATGCTAGGCATGAAATATATGTAAAAATAATACGTTAGAATGTGGTGATGAGGCGATTCCACAGTCTGCTTGCAGTATTTTTTAATGGGTTGCGACACTGCCATCGCTTTACCGCGCGCCAGAGCCGGGCTATACCCCGGCGTTCTTGGCTTTGGGGAGGAAGGCTCGGATGCTTCGCGTAAGTGTGTGCTTGTGTCGGTTTTTGCTGGTCGCGCTGGCAGTGTCGGTACCCGGCGTGGCCATGGCGGCGGCGGAGGGGGCGCCGCATCTGGACGGGTCGGCGCTCAATCTGCTCTGGATCATCCCGTTTGTCGGCGCCCTGCTTTCCATCGCGATTTTCCCGCTGGCCGCGCCGGATTTCTGGCACCATCATTTCGGCAAGGTTTCAGCCTTCTGGGCGCTGGCCTTTCTGGTCCCCTTCTTCCTGCAATTCGGCTTCGACCTGACGCTCTATGAACTGCTGCATGTCAGCCTGCTGGAATATATTCCCTTCATCATCCTGCTGCTGTCGCTGTTCACCGTCGCTGGCGGCATCCGCCTGAAAGGCAGCCTGGTCGGCACGCCCATCGTGAATACCGGCATGCTGGCGCTGGGCACGGTCCTGGCCAGCTTTACCGGCACCACCGGGGCGGCGATGCTGCTGATCCGTCCGCTGCTGCGCGCCAATGAAGGGCGGGACCATCAGGTGCATGTGGTGGTGTTCTTCATCTTCCTGGTGGCGAATGTCGGCGGCTCGCTGTCGCCGCTGGGCGACCCGCCGCTGTTCCTGGGCTTTCTGAAGGGCGTGCCGTTCTTCTGGCCGACCACGCATATGTTCCTGCCAATGGTCATGGTGGCGGCGATCCTGCTGGCGGTATTTCTCGCGCTGGATCATTTCCTGTGGCGCCGCGAGAAGGCGACCGGCGACGAGCCGGCCTTCTCGATGGGCGAGGACGAATTCAAGGAAGCCGAGAAGCTCGGCCTCGAAGGCAAGGTGAACTTCCTGCTGCTGGGCGGAATCGTCGCCGCGGTGCTGATGAGCGGCGTCTGGAAGCCGGGCATTACGATCGATGTGTTCCATGTGCCGGTCGAGTTGCAGAACATCGCCCGCGACGTGCTGCTGATCGGCATTGCCCTGCTGTCGGTCAAGCTGACCGATCAGGATTGCCGCGACGCCAACGGCTTTAGCTGGTTCCCGATTATCGAGGTGGCGAAGCTGTTCGCCGCCATCTTCATCACCATCGTGCCGGCCATCGCCATTCTGAAGGCCGGCAGCAGCGGCGCACTGGGCTTCGTGGTCGATGCCGTCAGCCAGAATGGCGAGCCGAACAACGTGATGTATTTCTGGCTCACCGGCATCCTCTCCAGCTTCCTGGACAATGCGCCGACCTATCTGGTGTTCTTCAACACGGCTGGCGGCGATCCGGCGATCCTGACCGGCCCGATGGCCTCGACGCTGCTGGCGATCTCTGCCGGCGCGGTGTTCATGGGCGCCAACACCTATATCGGCAACGCGCCGAACTTCATGGTGAAGGCGATTGCCGAGGAACGCGGCGTGAAGATGCCCAGCTTCTTCGGCTATATGGCCTGGTCGGTCGGCATCCTGGTGCCGTGCTTCATTCTGGTCACGCTGGTGTTCTTCGCTTAAGGCCAACCGGCAGGCGAAAAAGAACCCCCGGCCGCAGGGCCGGGGGTTTTCCGTTTCAGCGTGCCCGCCGTCGGGCGATCAGTAGGGCAGTTCCACCGCATAGCTGGAAACCGGCTTGATCTCCTTGATCAGCTTGGCGTCGAGCAGGAAGCGGGCGAAGCGGTCATAGCGCGCATTGTCCATCGCCGCCGGGCGGTGGGCGAAGCGCGAGAGCGTGTCGAACCAGGCGCGGCGGTTCAACTCGTCATTCAGTTCCGGCTGGTTCTTGGCGAAGGCGTCCCAGGTTTCCTGCGGGTGGTTGATCAGATATTGCGTGCCCTTCTCGACGGCCGACAGGAAGCGGCGCAGGCGCGGATCGCCGACGCTGTCTTTGTGCGCCACATAGATCAGCTGGTCGTAGGGCGGCACGCCATGTTCCTCGATGAAGAAGGGGCGGCCCTTCTTGCCGATCAGATCCATCTGCGTCAGCTCGAAATTGCGATACGCGCCGACCACGGCATCGACCTGGCCCGAGGCCAGCGAGGGCGACAGCGAGAAATTCACGTTCACCAGCTTGATGTCCGCCAAGGTCAGGCCGGCGCTTTTCAGCACTGCCGCCAGCACCGCTTCCTCGGTGCCGCTGACCGAAAATCCCACCGTCTTGCCCTTCAGATCGGCGACGGTCTTGATCGGCCCGTCGGCCAGCGTCAGCACGGTGGAGAGCGGGGTGGCGACCAGCGTGCCGAAGCGCACCAGGGGCAATCCCTGGTCGGCCTGCAAGTGCAGTTGCGGCTGATAGGAAATGGCGATCTCCGCCTTCCTGGCGGCGACCAGCTTCGGCGGATCGTTGGGATCGGCCGGGGCAATCAGCTCGACGGTGAGGTTTTCGTCGGCGAAATAGCCACGGTCGAGGGCGACATAGAGCGGCGCGTGGTCGGGGTTCACGAACCAGTCCAGCAGGACGGTCAGCTTGTCCGCCGCATGCACCTGCAGCGGCAGGATCGCCAATGCGGCAATCAGCAGGAAACGCAATAACTTATCGGTCATGTTTCATCTTCCGGTGAAATCAGGCGGGGTCTGTCTCCGGCTGCCAATGCAGGGCGCGCCGGGTGATTATGTCGATGAGGAAATAGAGGCTGACCGCCATCGCCGCGAGCACGATCAGGGCGGCGAACAGCAGGTCTATCTGCAGGCGGGCATTGGCGTGCAGCATCAGATAGCCGAGGCCGGCGCTGGAGCCGACCCATTCGCCCACCACCGCGCCGATCGGGGCGACGGCGGCGGCGATCCGCAAGCCAGCCGCAAAGCCGGGCAGGGCCGCCGGCATGCGCACGCGCCAGAGCAGCCGCCAGCCGGTGCAGCCCAGGGTGCGGGCGCTGTCGATCCAGGATTTGTCGGTGCGGCGCAGCCCGTCATGGAAGGCGGCGGTAACGGGGAAGAAGATGATCAGCGCCGCCATCGCCACCTTGGAGGCCAGGCCATAGCCGAGCCACAGCACCAGGATCGGCGCCAGCGCGAAGACCGGGATCGCCTGGCTGACCACCAGCACCGGCATCAGCCAGCGCCTCACCTCGCCCGAGAGCGCCATGAGCAACGCCGTGGAGGTGCCGAGCAGAACGCCCAGAACAAGGCCCAGCACGATCTCCAGCAGGGTCACGCCGGCATGCTTCAGGATGATCTCGTGCCGCAGGATCAGCGCATCCAGCACGGCGGCCGGCGGCGGCAGCAGGAAAGGCTCGATCGCGGTCGCCCAGACCAGCGCCTGCCAGCACAGCACAAGGCCGACCAGGGTGATGGCGGGCCGCGCCAAAGGGGCTGAAATGCTTCTGGAAACGTTTGCCGGCATCGCCTCTCCCTACGCCCGTACTAGCGGGATCAGGTTCTGGGGTCGTTGCGTCGCGCAACCTCTCAGCCGTCAGGCTCCCCCGAGGAAGGCGCGACTATGGGCGCAAGAGGATCGGCGCGCAAGGGGCTGTCTCGAAGCATAAGGCGGCCTTCTCAGGATTGACCGACGGGCTGCCGCGACGTACCTGAAGCGCATGACGAATTTCCCCATCCTGC
This sequence comes from Oceanibaculum pacificum, assembly GCF_001618175.1. Classification (GTDB taxonomy): domain Bacteria; phylum Pseudomonadota; class Alphaproteobacteria; order Oceanibaculales; family Oceanibaculaceae; genus Oceanibaculum; species Oceanibaculum pacificum. Next base: position 57,504 of record NZ_LPXN01000127.1, read on the forward strand.
TGGGCAGCGAGGTCTACCGGAACTCGGTCTATGGCCGGAAGCACCCGCTATCGATTCCGCGCGTCGCCTCGACGCTGGATCTGATTCGCTCGCTCGGCTGGTGGGATGAAAGGCGTTATCGACCGGTCGAGCCGGCGACGAAGGCGCAACTCATCCGCTATCACGCGCCGGATTACGTGGATGCGGTAATGCGCGCCGAGGCGACCCGCAGCGTGCCGCCAGAGGATCAGGAGCGCTACAATATCGGCCGCAACGGCAATCCGGTGTTTCCGGAGATATTCCGCCGCCCGGCCACCTCCTGCGCCGCCTCGATCCTGGCCGCCAATCTGCTGCGCGAGGGCGGGGTGGTGCATAACCCGGCCGGCGGCACGCATCATGGCCAACGCGACCGGGCCAGCGGCTTCTGCTACTTCAACGACCCGGTGCTGGGAATCCTGGCAATGCTGGACCAGGGGCTGGGGCGCGTCCTCTATGTCGATCTCGACGCGCATCACGGCGACGGGGTGCAGGACGCCTTCCACGACGAGGACCGGGTGCTGACGGTCTCGATCCATGAGGAAGGCCGCTGGCCGCGCACCGGCGCGCTGGCCGACCGCGCCGGCGGCGTGGCGCGCAACCTGCCGGTCCCGGAAGGCTTCAACGACGACGAGCTGGCCTATCTGGTGGAGGAGGCCGTGTTGCCGCTGGCGCAGCGCTTCCAGCCCCAGGCGGTGGTGCTGCAATGCGGCTGCGACGGGCTGGAGGAGGATCCGCAAAGTCGGCTGTCGCTCTCCAACCGGGCGATCTGGCGCGCTGTCGACCTGCTCTGCCGCACCGCGCCGCGTGCGCTGGTGCTGGGCGGCGGCGGCTATAACCCCTGGGCGGTGGCGCGCTGCTGGGCCGGCATCTGGGGCGGGTTGAACGGGCATGAACGCGAGATCGACCTGCCGCCGGACGCGCAATCCGTGCTAAGGGAAATCGAGTGGAACCACAGCCGGGGGCGCAACCCGCCCGCGCATTGGTTCACCACCCTGGCCGACGCGCCGCGCCCCGGTCCGATCCGGGACGCGATCCGCCAGGCCGCCGCCACCGTGCTGACCGATTGACGCCGACCGGAGAAAGATAATGGCGAGGATACTGCTTCCCCTGTTGCTGCTGCTGACGGCCTGGAGCGGCGCCCACGCGCAGAGTACAGGCTTCGAGCGCAGCGCGCTGATCATCGAGACGGCGGACGGCAAGCAGCACCGCTTCTCCGTCGAGCTGGCGGTGACGCCGCAGCAGCAGGCCCAGGGGCTGATGTATCGCGAGCGGCTAGAGACCGAGGCGGGAATGCTGTTTCTCTACGAGCCGCCGCAGGAGATCGCGATGTGGATGAAGAACACGGTCATCCCGCTGGACATGATCTTCGTCGACGAATCCGGCGCGGTGACCGGCGTGGCGGAGCGGACCATCCCGTTCTCCACCCAGACCATCGAATCGCCGGGCCTGGCCCGCGCGGTGCTGGAATTGAACGCCGGCACCGCCGAGCGGCTGAATATCGCCCCGGGCGCGCGGCTGATCCATCAGGCGTTTCGGTGATGGCCGGGATCGCTAATGGATAAGGTCGCTAATAAGTGCGGCGCATTCGCGCAGGCCGGCCGCCTTGCAGGGATTTGCCGCATGCCTATCTATGCGGCGTACGCTTAATCTCCCTAACTCGGGCCGTCCTCTCACCAGAGGCGGCCTGTTTTTTTGCCGATAAGGATGGGGGAGGGGATGACCGCAACCTTGCCGATATTCGAAACCGCGATCGCCGCCTACAAGCTGATTTTCCGCCGGTCCCGCCGCTTTCTGGCGCTGTCCTGGCTGGTGCTGCTGTTCGTCGCCGCCGCCTCGGTTTCCAGCCTGGCGCTGTTCGGTCCCAGTTGGGGATCGGCCATGGCCGGCTTATCGGTGCTGCTGGCACAAGCGGTGTTCAACGTGGCCTGGCACCGGACCGTGATGCTCGACGAGCAGCCGCGTTCCGCCCTGGGGCTGGACAGACGCAGCCTGCTCTACATGCTGGCCACCTTCCTGCTGGTCGCCATCACCGGCATCATGGGCCTGACCATCGGCCTGGGCGGGGTGACGCTGGCCGGCATGGTTGGCGGCGAGGCGCTGGGCGGCGGCCCGTTCATCGGCATCGTCGCCGGCCTGCTGCTGATCGTCATCCTGTCGCTGATCGCCCGGTTCAGCCTGATCCTGCCGGAGATCGCGCTGGATCGCGGGCTGAAGCTGTTCCGTTCCTGGGAGATCACGCGCGGCAATGGCTGGCGGCTGATGGTCATCGGCATTATCGCCAACCTGCCGTTGGCGGTGCTCTCGCAGGGCCTAGCCGATCTGGTCGGCGGCCTGGCGCTGGCCGGCCCGGCGGCATTGCTGCTGGGCGCCATCGACGCGACGCTGCAATTCCTCATGCTGGCGGTCAGCGCCACCGTGCTCAGCCTCGCCTATATGCGCCTGGCGCCGATCCGCCGGCCGGCGGGCGGCAGCGCCATTCCGTCAACGGCATAGAGACAAATGGCGCTTGCGCTCACCCGCCGCAAACCCTAGTTTCCGGGCATTCGGGGTGTAGCGCAGCCTGGTAGCGCGCCTGCTTTGGGAGCAGGATGTCGGCGGTTCGAATCCGTCCACCCCGACCAAGGATTTCGGGGACCACCGAGCGAGGGGGAGACAGACATGCTGGCCCGCATCTATCAGCCGAGCAAGAACGCCATGCAGTCCGGCCGGGCATCGGCCCGCAAATGGGTGCTGGACTATGCCCCGGTCACCCCGCGCCGGCCGGAGCCGCTGATGGGCTGGGTTGCCTCCGGCGATACGATGAACCAGGTGCGGCTGCGTTTCGACAGCAAGGAAGACGCCATTGCCTACGCCAAGAAGCAGGGCCTTCAGTTTGTTGTGGAAGAGCCGAAGCCCCGGGCGGCGATCAAGCCGAAAGCCTATGCCGACAATTTCGCCTTCACCAAGCTCAGAGCCTGGACCCACTGATCAACCGCCTTCCCCCAAAAGGCGCCCGTAGCTCAGCCGGATAGAGCACTCGCCTTCTAAGCGAGCGGTCGCAGGTTCGAATCCTGCCGGGCGCGCCATTTCCGCCTTTCAGGAGGCGATCGGATTCAACGCAATCGTTTTAACTTTCAGGTAAGTTTGTGCGCCTATAAAGTCTTTTTAAATTGCAAACTTACCTGACAGACGCATGGCGCTTTCCCGGTTTCGAAACAGCTTGATGACCAGCTTGCGCCTGCGGGTGCTGCTGCTCACGCTGGGCGTGTTCATGGCGGTCAGCGTGCCGGCCTACATCGCCTTCGGTTGGATGGTGGACCGCACCACCATCAAGCTCGGCACCCTATTCGCCGAGAAGCAGGTTCTGTATGACCGGTATCGCGGGCTGGAGACCTTGTTCCGCGAGGCCTCGCTGGCGGAAACCCTGGCCCGCGCGCCTTCCGTCCTGGAGTGGGCGCAGGATGAATCCGATCCTGAGAAGCGCGAACGCGGCCTGGCCGAGCTGGAGCATTACCGGCTGGCCTTCAAGGATCGCAGCTATTTCTTCGTCGTGCACGAGTCGGGGAATTACTATTTCAACGACCGCGACAATGCCTATGCCGGCAAGCAGCTGCGCTACACGCTGAGCCCGGAAAATCCGCGCGATGGCTGGTACTACAAGACCATCACCGAGCTTCGCAGCTGCCAGCTGAACGTCGATAATGACGATAATATCCGCGTCACCAAGGTCTGGGTGAATTGCAAGGTGCAGGCGGATGGCCGCACGCTGGGCGTGATCGGCACCGGCATCGATCTCAGCGATTTCATCCGCGAGGTGGTTGACATCCCTCAGGTCGGCGTCGACAGCCTGTTCGTCGACCAGAGCGGCGCCATCCAGGCGCACCGCGACCCTCGGATGGTGGATTTCCATAGCCTGACCAAGGACACCAAGGCCAAGAGCACGGTCTTCGCGCTGCTCGACCGGCCAGCCGACCGCGACAGGCTGGCCGCCATGATGCGCGACGTCTCCGATGGCGGGCAGGAGGTGAAATCCAGCTTCGTCACCATCAAGGGCAAGCGCTTCCTGGCCGGCGTCGGTTATCTCGACCAGCTGGGCTGGTACAATGTCAGTCTGATGGATGTGGACCGCATCATCGAGCGCGATCTGTTCACCCCCATAGCACTGCTGCTGGCGGCGATGCTGGGCGCGGGTGCTGCGCTGATGACGCTGCTGTTCAAGCGCATCGTGCTGGACCGGCTGGCGCGGCTGGAGCACTGGGTGCGCCGCATGCAGGGCGGCGATTACAGCACCGGCCATAGCGACCTCGGCAAGGACGAGATCGGCCGGCTGTCGCGTGCCATCGACTATATGGCCAAATCGGTTGGCGACCACACCCAGCTTCTCGAACGGCTGGTGCGCGAGCGCACGGAAAAGCTGGAGCGGCTGGCGCATCTGGACGCGCTGACCGACCTTTATAACCGCCGCGGCTTCGTCGATGCGGTGTCGCGGGAACGTAACCGGGCGGCGCGCGAGGGCGGCACGCCGGGGCTGCTGCTGATCGATCTCGACATGCTGAAGCGCATCAATGACAGTTTCGGCCATCATGTCGGCGATGCGGTGCTGATCGAGGTCGCCGCGCGCCTGCGCCGCAGCGCCCGCAACTACGATGTCTGCGCCCGCTGGGGCGGTGACGAATTCGTGCTGCTGATCAGCGACTGCGACGAGAAGCGGCTGCCCAAGATCGCCGACAAGATGCTGGCATCCATCGCCAACGAACCGGTTTACTATGTGCCGGGACGGGCCCTGCCGGTCACGGTCAGCATCGGCGCCTGCCTGGTGGCCCCCGACGAGACGATCGAGGACATCATGAAGAAGGCCGACGCCGCGCTTTATGCCGCCAAGCGCGAGGGCCGCAACCATCGTGTGGTGTTCGAGCCGCCAGCCGACCGGGCCAGCATCGCCGATTAACCCTCGGCCAATCGGCGCATCGTCTCGCCGGTGACCGACAGCGCCACCTCGCCGGTTTCCTGGATGCCCAGGCTGCCATAGAAGGCGCGAGCCGGATTCCAGTCCAGCACGTTCAGATCGACGCGCACGCAGCCGCGCTCGACCGCCAGCCGGCAGGCGGTCGCCATCAGCCGCCGGCCCAGACCCAGGCCGCGCGTCCCTTCCTCGACATAGAGACTATCGACGAACAGGCAGGGTTTCGCCTTGAAGGTGGAGTAGGTGGGGAAGAAGGTCAGCAGCCCGGCCGGCTGGCCGTCCACCACCGCCAGCCAGGCCTCGAAGCGGGGGGAGGGACCGAAGGCGTCGCGCTCCACATCGGCCAGCGTGGCCTTGAAATTCGCCTCATGCTTCAGGAACCGGGCGAGTGACCGCTCCAGCGCCAGCACGGTGGCGGCATCCTCGATCAGGGCCGGGCGAATGACGATATCGGGCACGGTGGCACTCTCCGTTGCGGACCCCGTTGCGGAAGCCCGGCACCCTGTCCGGGCGGCCCTGCCGTGTCAACATGGCGCAGTGCAAACCTGCCCGGCTTCCGCCCATCGCGCGGGCGTGCTATGTGGCTGCGCCATGCTCCAGATTCAGAATCTCACCTATCGCATCGCCGGCCGCGTCCTGTTCGACGAGGCCAGCGTTTCCGTGCCCACCGGCCATAAGGTCGGCATGGTCGGCCGCAACGGCACCGGCAAGTCGACGCTGCTGAAGCTGATCACCGCCGATCTGCAGGTCGATGGCGGTTCCATCGGCTTCGCCGGCAAGCCGCGTATCGGCAAGGTGGCGCAGGAAGCCCCCGGCGGCGACACCACGCCGCTGCAGGCGGTGATGGCGGCCGATACCGAGCGCACCGCCCTGCTGGCCGAGGCGGAGACCGCAACTGACCCGATCCGCATTTCGGAAATCCAGATGCGCCTGGCCGATATCGGCGCGCACAGCGCCGAGGCGCGGGCCGGCTCGATCCTGGCCGGCCTGGGGTTCGACACCGAGATGCAGAACCGCCCGCTGGACGATTTCTCCGGCGGCTGGCGGATGCGCGTGGCGCTGGCCGCGACGCTGTTCTCGCAGCCCGACCTGCTGTTGCTGGACGAACCGACCAACCATCTGGATCTGGAGGCGACGCTATGGCTGGAGGGGTATCTGAAGCATTACCCTCACACCATCCTGCTGGTCAGCCATGATCGCGACCTGCTGAACCGCGCGGTGGACGGCATTCTGCATCTGGAAAACGGCAAGCTGACCTATTACCGCGGCACTTACGATAATTTCGTGCGCCAGCGGGCGGAGAAGCTGGCGCAGCTGGAAGCCCAGCGCAAGAAGGTCGACGCCCAGCGCAAGCATATGCAGGCCTTCGTCGACCGCTTCCGCTACAAGGCCAGCAAGGCGCGGCAGGCGCAGAGCCGCATCAAGGCCATCGAGAAGCTGGGCACGGTGGCGGCCTTCAACGCCGATCCGTCCGTGGTGTTCCGCTTCCCGCAGCCGGAAGAGATGGCCCCGCCGCTGATCTCGCTGGACCGCGCCGCCGTGGGCTATGCCGCCGGCAAGCCGATCCTGCGGCAGATCGGCCTGCGCATCGATCCGGACGACCGCATCGCGCTGCTGGGGGCGAACGGCAACGGCAAATCGACGCTGGCCAAGCTGATCGCCGGCCGGTTGACGCCGATGGAGGGCGATCAGCACCGCTCCGCCAAATTCCGCGTCGGCTTCTTCGCGCAGCATCAGATCGAGGATCTGGAGGCGGAGCGCACGCCCTACGACCATATGCACGATTTGATGCCCAATGCCCGACCAGAGCTGGTGCGCAGCCGTCTGGGCGCGTTCGGCTTCTCGCAGAACAAGGCGGACGTGAAGATTTCCGGCCTGTCGGGGGGAGAGCGGGCGCGCCTCACCCTGGCGCTGATCACCCATGACGCGCCGCACATGCTGATCCTCGACGAACCGACCAACCATCTCGACGTCGATGCCCGCGACGCGCTGATTCAGGCGCTGAACGAATATCAGGGCGCCGTGGTGCTGATCAGCCATGACCCGCATCTGGTGGAACTGACCGCTGACCGGCTGCTGCTGGTCGCCGACGGCCGGGTGACGCCGTTCGATGGCGACATGGAGGATTACCGCCGGCTGATCCTGGGCCGCAACAAGGCGGCGAAGGATGAGCGCGTCAGCTACAGCGATATGAGCGCCGACGAGCGCCAGGAAGTACGCCGCATCGCCGCCGAGCAGCGCAAGCAGCTCGCCCCGCTGCGCAAGAAGGCCGATGCGGCGGAAAAGCTGCTGGAACGCCTGACCGGCGAGCATGCGAAGATCGCCGCCGCGCTCGGCCGCCCGGCGATCTATAACGGCCCGAAGGACAAGCTGGCCGAGCTGATGCGCGTCCAGGGCGAGCTGGAAAAGAAGATCGCCGAAACCGAGGCCGCCTGGATGGAAGCCGAAGCTGCCCTGGAGAAGGCAGGGTAACGCTACGATAAGCCGACCGACCTAGCACCGCCATCTTGCCCCTGGCACGCAGGCGTCCTAGGCTTCCCTCAAAGCCTGCAAGGGAGGATGAACATGGCGACGACGGCCGAACGGCGTGCGGAAGCAGTGGCGGAAACGGTGGCGAAGGTGCGGGCCATCGAGGCGGCCAAGGGCATCACCCCGGAAGCGCTTGACGGGATCAAGGCGGCGCTGAGCGATCTGGCGCGCCGCAAGGAGCTGTTTCCGCGCAGCGATTTCCCCAAGGCCGATCTGAACAACGATATTTTCATCCGCCTGTCGGAAGACCCGGACAAGCGTTTCGCGCTGTATCTGAATTCGGGGTCGCCAGGCAAGCAGACGCCGCCGCACAATCACACCACCTGGGCGGTGATCGCCGGCATCGAAGGCTCCGAGCACAACAAGGTCTATCGCCGCACCGACGATGGCAGCGTGCCGGGCAAGGGCACGGTGGAGGTCGATTTCCAGGTCGATGTCGGCGAGGGCGAGGCCATCGGCTTCATGCCGGAGGATATCCATTCCATCCATGTGCTGACCGATGCGCCGATCCTGCATCTGCACATGTACGGCCAGGGGCTGGAGCAGCTGCGCGGCCGAATCTATTTCGACCAGGCCAACGGCACCTATTCCCGCTTCCCGTCGCACCCGGATATCCGATGACCCCGGCCGAGTTGAAAGCGGCGATCCGCGACGGCGGCGAACTCGCCATTGTCGATGTCAGAGAGCAGGGCAGCTACGGTAAGCGGCATTTGTTCTGGGCCGCCAACATGCCGCTGAGCCGGTTGGAGCTGGACGCCCCGGCGATGCTGCCGCGCAAGAGCGCCCGCATCGTGCTGTGCGCCGGCGCGGCGGACGGGCTGGCGCGGCGCGCGGCGGATAAGCTGCAGGGCTGGGGCTATAGCCAGGTCAGCATTTTGCAGGGCGGCGTCGAGGCTTGGGAAAAGGCCGGCTACGAGCTGTTCAGCGGGGTCTATGTCCCCAGCAAGGCGTTCGGCGAATTCGTCGAGCATGAATACCATACCCCCTCCCTGTCGGCCGACGAGCTGAAGGCGCTGAGCGAGAGCGGTGAGAAGCTGGTCATTCTCGACAGCCGACCGATGGACGAATATGCCGCGATGAACATTCCCGGCGGCATCAATGTGCCGGGAGCGGAACTGGCCCTGCGGGTGCACGATCTGGCGCCCGATCCCGATACGACGGTGGTGGTGAATTGCGCCGGGCGCACGCGGTCCATCATCGGCGCGCAATCACTGATCAATGCGGGCATTCCGAACCGGGTGATCGCGCTGCGCAACGGCACGATGGGCTGGCACCTGGCCGGCCATGAGCTGGAGCGCAACCAGACGCGGCGCTATGACGAGCTGTCCAAGGCCGGGCTGGAGGCCGCCAGGCGCCATGCCGCCGAGGTGGCGGCGCGCTTCGGCGTGCGGAAGATCGACCGGGCCGGCGTCGACCGGTTCCGCGAGGAGGCGGAGCAGCGCTCGCTCTATCTGCTGGATGTGCGCGACCCGACCGAGTTTGAGACCGGCCGCGTGCCCGGCTCGCATCCCGCGCCGGGCGGGCAGCTCGTACAGGCGACCGATGCCTATGTGCCGACGCGCCAGGCCAGGCTCGTGCTGATCGACGATAATGGCGTGCGCGCGACTATGACCGCCTCCTGGCTCGTCCAGATGGGCTGGAAGGACGTCTATGTTTATGAGAACGCGCTGATCTCGGAGCCGCTGGAGACGGCGCATTATATCCGTCCGGTCTATTGGCCGCAGGAGATGACCGCCAAGAGCGTAACTCCGAACGCCTTGAAGATGATGCTGGAAGCCGAGGATGCGGCTGTGGTCGATCTGGCCCGCAGCCTGTATCACCGCGATCACGGCCATATCCCCGGCGCCTGGTTCGCCATCCGCGCCCGGCTGGCCGAGGCGATGCAGGCGCTGCCCCCGGCGCGACGCTATGTGCTGACCTCCGAGGATGGCCGTCTCGCCCAGCTGGCCGTGCCGGAACTGGCGGCGCAGACCAAGGCGGAGGTGTGCTACCTGAAAGGCGGCACCGCCACATGGCGCGCCGATGGGCTGCCGGCGGAGAAGGGCCTGAACCGGCCCGCCACGGAAGTAGACGATGTCTATCTGCGCCCCTATGACCGGGAGCAGGGCGTCGAGCAGGCGATGAACGAGTATCTGTCCTGGGAGATCGAACTGGTGCGCCAGATCGAGCGTGACGGGGATGCGACCTTCCTGAAATTCTAGCCGCTATTCCGCCGCCAACCGCGCGTCGCCCAGCCAGCCATCGAGATCGATGAGCGCGCGGGCGGTATAGAGCTTCTTGCGCTCGCGGCCCTTGATGCGCTTCTTCGGATCGGGATCCTGCTCGGGTTCCGGAAACAGGCCGAAATTCACGTTCATCGGCTGGAAGGTCTCGGCATCCGCCCCGCCGGTGATGTGGCCCAGCAGTGCGCCGAGGGCCGTGGTGACGGGCGGCGGCGTCATCTCCTGGCCCAGCCTTTCGGCGGCGGCGAAACGGCCGGCCAGCAGGCCGATGGCGGCACTCTCCACATAGCCCTCCACGCCGGTGACCTGCCCGGCGAAGCGCAGGCGCGGCATCGCCTTCAATCGCAGCCCTCCATCCAGCAGCTTCGGCGAGTTCAGGAAGGTATTGCGGTGCAGGCCGCCCAGCCGGGCGAATTCGGCATTCTGCAAACCGGGGATCATGCGGAACACCCGTGTCTGCTCGGCATATTTCATCTTGGTCTGAAAACCGACCAGATTATACAGCGTTCCCAGTGCGTTATCCTGGCGCAGTTGAAGCACCGCATAAGGCCGGCGATTGCTGTTCGGATCGGTCAGGCCGACCGGCTTCATCGGACCGTAGCGCAGCGTGTCAACGCCGCGCGCGGCCATCACCTCGATCGGCAGGCAGCCCTCGAAATAGGGTGTGTCCTTTTCCCATTCCTTGAACTCGGTCTTCTCGCCCTCCAGCAGCGCCTGGATGAAGGCGAGATATTCGTCCTTCTCGAACGGGCAGTTGATGTAGTCCTTGCCGGTGCCGCCCGGCCCCACCTTGTCGTAGCGCGACTGGAACCAGGCGCGGGAGAAGTCGATGCTTTCCTTGTAGACGATGGGCGCGATGGCATCGAAGAAGGCCAGCGACGCCTCGTCGGTCAGGCCGCGCACCGCCGCGGCCAGGGCTGGCGAGGTGAGGGGGCCGGTGGCCAGGATCACGCTGTCCCAGTCTTCCGGCGGCAATCCGGCGACCTCGCCGCGTTCGATGGTGACCAGCGGGTGCGCTTCGAGCGCCTCGGTCACCTGGCCGGCGAAGACATCGCGATCCACCGCCAGCGCGCCGCCGGCCGGCAGCTTGGCGGCGTCGCCGGCGCGCAGGATCAGCGAGCCGCAGCGTCGCATCTCCTCATGCAGCAGGCCGACCGCGTTATATTCCGCATCGTCGGAGCGGAAGGAGTTGGAGCAGACCAGCTCGGCCATGCGGTCGGTCTGGTGCGCCTCGGTGGCGCGCACCGGTCGCATTTCGTGCAGCACCACCGGAATGCCGGCCTGGACCAGCTGCCACGCGGCCTCCGACCCGGCCAATCCGCCGCCGACGACATGCACCGGCTTGGTCATCGCATACTCCTGGAAATCCGTGACGGTTCGGCGACAGAGATAGCCGCTTCGCCCTTTCCACGCAACCGACCGGCACCGCTAGCGGTGCCATGAACAAAATCATTAGCGCCTACTGATTGACCGCCGCCCGGCTTGGTGAGACGCTTGATGCATATTACTTCTGTCGGGAGGTGCGCCATGTCTGCTTACCGCTTGCCCCTGCTTGCCGCCGCCGCTTTTGTCGCCCTGGCTGGGACCGCCGCCGGGACCGCCCAGGCGGCGCCCCAGGCGCTGGGGCTGGTCGCCACCCTGTCGCCGGTGCCGCTAATCTGCGACACGGAGGGGTGCCAGGCGGAGTTCAGCGCCTTCTGCCTGCAACAGGACCGCGACGGTCCGCGTCCCTTTACCGCCTACAGCCCGGCCGAGGCGGACAGCATACGAATCACCGCCACCCGGGCCGATGGCAGCAGCATCGCGCTGCCGGCCGAGGCGTTGAAGATCGTCAGCCGCCGCGGCCATTCCGCCGTGACGATGAGCCTGCCGGCGACCACGCTGGCGCAGTTCGGAGCCACGCGGATCAGCATCGCCATCCAGCCGCAGGCCACCTTGCTGCCGCCGGTGGTGGCCGGCGACCCGCGGCCGCAAAGCGCCGATGAGCTGGCGATGGCGGCCGGCCCGATGCGCCAAGTCGGTCACCGCGTGGTCGATGCCGACGACCGCTCGTCGGCGGCGCAGATCATCGGCCGGGTGAGTGCTCGCCTGCCGGGCCTGCTGCGCTACCAGCCCAGCGCGGAGGAGCGGCAGGCGGCCTGGGATCAGGCGCTGGACCCGCAGCTTCTGGCAAGCGCCTCCCCGGGCGCGCTACAGCAGGCCAGGGCCGCGCACGCGGCCTGCGACGCCAAGGCCGCCGCCGGCTACGCCTTCGGCATGCGGCAATGCCTTGCAACCGAGCATGACAGGCTGATGAACGGCTTAAACCAGGAGTATTGGAAGGCGCTCGATAGCGGCAGCTGATCGATGGCAATTTTTTGAATTGCCTTACAGAAGCCCGGTTTTCCTGCGATAAATACTGGTCGCGCCGGTACGGATCGGCTGCTGGCGACGGCCAGGAGTAGGCATGGAGAAGTCCGGTTTCTACAAAACCGTCGCGAACATAACGGACCCCAAGGCGGGCGCGCAGAAGAGCGGATTTCTGGAATCCTTCTCGCGGCAAAAGCTGGATCCCGGCGATCCCGCCATCTTCCGCGACCGCATCCTCGAATTCGTCCGCAACAACAAGCTGGTTGCCGAGGCGCTGATCGCCGGCAATGTCCAGATGCTGGGCTTTGCCGAGGTGCGCAAGACATTCGGCGAGCGCTGGCCGGCGATCAAGGACAAGGTGCAATTGCTGGCCGAGGCGGCCATTCGCAAGCACACCACCCCGGTCGATGTGTTCCTGACCATCGACGAGGAGCGCATGGTCATCCTGTTCGGCCGCTCGACGCGGGAGGAGGCGGACGACAAATCGGCCCGCATTGCCCGCGAGATCAACGAGAAGCTGAGCGGCGTCTCCGGCATCCAGGATGGGTTGGTGACCTGCCGCGCCCTGGTGCTGGAGCTGGACCGCGACAGCGCCGCGGAAACGCTGACCACGCCGGAAGGGCTGGACCAGACGGTGGAGGCCGCCCAGCGCAGCGCCGAGCAGGCCGAGCGCGAAAGCTTCCAGAAGCTGGAGAGCGAGCTGCGCATCACCTACTGGCCGATGGCGAATGTGCGCAAGCGGCTGATCTCCGCCTATGCCGCCAGCCTGGTGCTGCCGGTCTGGAAGACCTCCGGGGAGGAGCGGGAGCGGCGCACCGGCGTGTTCGAATGCGAGCTGGATTGCTATGCCATGATCCATGCCGGCGAGGCGCTGGTGCGCGCCGGTCACAGCCGCCGGGCCTTGCTGCTGGTGCCGGTGCATTTCGAGACGCTGGCGGTGAAGCCGTTCCGCACCCAGCTCATCGCCGCGTGCCAGATGCTGCCCCGAATTTCCTCCAGGCGGATGCTGCTCGACGTGGTCGATCTGCCGGAGGGTGTGCCGCAAGGCAGGCTGCACACGCTGTTCTCCTATGTCGGGCCGTTCTTCGCCGGCTTCGTCGCCCGGCAGCCGCTCGGCTTCCGCAGTCCGCAGCGCTTCGTCGGGCTGAAGATGCTCGCCATCGCCGCCGACGGCAGCCATGTCGGCACGCCCAAACGCGATGAATACGAGCAGATGCAGGGTTTCGCCGCCGCCGCCGAGAAGGCGCATATGCGCAGCGTGTTCTACGGCGCGGCCACCTTCGAGGCCGCCACCGCCGCCAAGCGCGCCCGCTTCGACTACATCCAGGGCGCCGCCGTCGCCCCCGCCGTCAGCGACCCCGGCCGGGTGTTTTTGCTGAAGTAGGGGACCAGTAACCCGCCTTGCCCTTCGAGACGCCGCTAACGCGGCTCCTCAGGACGAGGGCG
>NZ_LPXN01000128.1 GCF_001618175.1 Oceanibaculum pacificum
TTTAAATGGCTTAGAAGTATATTATAACGACTTAGACAAGGATATAACCAACGCTTTTGAACGAGTTATCTCTCAAGACCGTGAGTGGATTAAAAGCCTTATTGTTTCACGTACAGAGTTTACCGAGATTAAGGAGAAAGAAAACAAGACAACAGATGACTTTTTGAAGTTGCTGATTAACTCTTTCGGTAATAAAAAGAGAGATTATTTATATTCTAAAGAAATTTCAGATTTAAAATATAATCTAGCTAAAGAAATAATTGAAAAGCATGACGTTTTTAGTGGTTATAAACAGACCAAAACATATAAGAGATCGATTGAAAAGTACAAACAATTTCAACAAATTCAACGACTTCAACAACTTGAACGACTTGAACAACTTCAACGAATTCAACAACTTCAAAAATTAAATAAAATAAAAGCTACAAGCAAAAGTTATCACGCTTTTAGTGATGTTTCTGGAGCTATTCTATATCTTGACCCACCTTATGAAGAAAGTCACCAAAAAGGTTATATTAATCAATTCGATAGTCAAGAATTTTATGACTGGGCATTTGTAATGGCTAAAAATAACATCGTGATAATTTCAAGTTATTCAATTTCAGATGAACGCTTTGAAGCTGTATATTCTTTTGACAAAGCGCGCAGCACTCTCCAAAGTGGAAGAAGCAAAAAAGAAAATGAGAAATTATTTATGGTTAAAAACAGTTAATATTTGATAAAGTAAAAGCAATTTGATAGAATAGAGTTATAAATAGAGGAGAACAAAATGAAAGATACAGTAAAAACTTTAATGATGGTTGCAGGTGTCGGCTTTACACTTATCGCTATCACTTGGATAGGTATGCTTGCGACGTTGCTTATTGCATGGATTGGGGGTAACATCTAATGAATTATGGTACAAATAAGCACTATGCCAATGAATACGGTATGGAACTTAACGAATACTTTAAACATCATTTTAACTATGAAGAGCTTGCAGGCTGGTATACAATGCAGGTATTAAAGTATCTAGTGAGAGCTGGCAAGAAAGAGGGTGAAAGCTACGACAAAGACCGTAACAAGGCTTTAGACTATGCAGGAGAACTTGCTAACTTAAGTAACGAGAATAAGCTTACAGAATACACTGCTGACGACATTATGAGCTTTGCACAAGATATAGCTGATGATTTCAAACAATGGAAAGGCGAAGAATAATTGAAAATAAAGTTTATGCTTGACAGTGTGAACTTTTTTTGATATTATAGTCTTATAGAAATTAAGGAGATACAAATGAAAAATACAATGTTAAATTGATGAACAACAAAAAAGGATATTTAAACTCTTTTAAAAACGAGCTAGGGAATAAGTTTCTCTTCCTAGGGTTTAAAGAAGAAAGAAATAACTTTAAATCAGAGTTCACGAAAGAAGAGATAAAAGCGATTGATGAAAGATACTTGGAATTTATTGAAGAGGTCTAAAGTTAATTCTTGACAAATATAAAGTAATTTGATAATATTGTTTTATAGAAAGGGGATTAAACAATGGCAACACAAAAAGCTATAAAGGTCGTAGCTTATAACCCTACAACGGAAGAAGAACTACACTTCAGCTGTAAGGCTCAATGTGCTAAGTATTTTGGTCTTAAAACTAATACAGTCATCAGGTGGCTTGATAATGGTAGACCTGTAATTGAACTGCTGATAGACCTAGATAGAAATCAAGTAGAAATTGAAAAACAAAGCAAACTAAATGGCTTTGAATTATTTACGATTAAGGAGTGGTTAGATTATGTGTAAGAAACGCAAATACACAAAAATGGGTGCTTTATATTCAATAGCAAATGCACAGCATAATAAAAAGAAAGCTGATAAGATACCAGTAAGAGCTTATTACTGCAAGTGGTGCAATTCATATCACTTATCAAGTCAGCAAAGACTAAATATTAAGACAGGAGTAATTGGATAATGAATAATGAATTTACATATTATAAAGTAGAATGGTTAGAAAAAGATATAACAGGTTTTTACAACGTTAAAAATAAAAAATATTATACAAAGAGAGAAGCGTTTGATTTTAAGTATTTTGTAGAAAAATCTGATATAGCTTCTAATTGTTTAGTTAAAAAAATAACTGAAATTACTGAAGTTATCGCTTGACAATTTAAAAGAAGTTTAATATAATAGTATATATAAAAAATTAAGGAGAATTAAGATGATTAAATTATTTAACAAGAAGCCTAAAGATAAATATAAGAGAGCTGTAGCTTTTAGTTTGAAAGGTTTAGGTAAACAAATTAGTGCTTTAGAAAATAAAGGTTTTGAACGTGTGGGAGATATTCAAACAATTGTAATGAACGGAACAAGTTCAGGTTATGAGCAACTAATGGTTAAGAAAGTAGATAAATAAAATGACAAATGAAGAATTATATGAAAGAATTACTAGCGTACTAGAGGAACAAGGTATCGCAATGAATCAATTTGAGTTAAAAGTTAAATCTGAAACAGGTAAATATCCTAACCTAAGAATAACTAAATCACGCTTGAGCTTGCCAAATACCGTAGCATTCCCTTATCTTACTATGTTTTTAAATGATGATGAAATGCACGAGCTTACACTTAAAAAAATTGATAGCGTAGGAGATAACGGAGAAGCGTTTGACTTACTAGATGAGATATTGTCTAGTTTAGAACCAAGCAAAGAATATCTATATAAGCAACGATTGAAGCGTAAAATGCAAAGGGAGGCAATGAGATAATATTACACAAGTACACAAGGAAGATTAATAGTTCAAAATATCCACGGTCAACAGCTAGAAAGATCGCTAATGACTTGAACAAGAATGACCCTTTTAATAATTATCTAGTGAGCCTTGAGCTTGGCTCTAAAAGGTATATTATTGAAAAATTTGAAATTAGAGGTATGAATAGATGAAACGTTTTTACGTAGAGGAAGACGACAATGGCAAAGAGATTAAGCGAAAACTTACAACTTTTGCTAATGATGATTTAACACAGCTTTCAGATGATGAGCTAGAAACATTATATTATGAATCATCTGCTCAATTTTTAGCTAAAGCAATGCACTTTATGAAGATTGAGAACGAACTATTTTCAAGAAAGAATGTAATTGTAAGTGATGAAATTCTAATAAATGTCGGCAATAATATTATTGAAGCTATCAATCAGGTAAGCAATTGATGCGCAAAAAGGAGAGCAATTATCTTTATTTTAACAGACGACACAACTAGAAGTATCGTATTGATTCAAAAGGCTCATAAAAGGGCAGATAAGGGCTTTAATGATATTGTGGCACAATTATATGAACAAGAGCTTAAAACGCAAGAGAAAGCAAAATATGAGCATATAAGGCAAGCTAAGGAGAAATCACTTGAAGAACAACGAATTAGTGAAAAAAATCAACGAAGAGTTGAAGCTGAAAAACAAGCCTAAGTTGACAGAATCGCAAGAGAACACGATGAGGAAACTTAACGATCTAATAATAGAGGAAGTCAACATGTTAGTGAAAAAGATGAAATGATACCGAACAAAGAAAGCCCCACAATTAAGTGAGGGCCTTTTTCGTATTATTTTTTAGCAATGATTGGTTTGTCGATTCCGTTAGCTTGCATGAAACGAATATCAATAGGCGAACCTTTCCAATCGAAGTTTTTAAGGTCTTTGCCAGTTGTTTCTTTATAAGTTTTACGAACAATTGCCAATTGGTCTGGGTGTGATAGAGCGATAACTTTTTCGCCATTAAAGTAGTAAGTTGTTTTATCGCCATTTGTATATGTAAATTTCATTAAATCGTCGTCCTCTAATTCTGTATTTGTTTGTGTATTGTTTACTGCGACTGTGCCACTAGTTTGTCCTGTAAGGCGCTTGTTTAGTTCTGTGATAAAGTATGAGCGACAACTCTCTAACGTGCCTCCGTGTACTTCTACTGAACGTCTAGGGCATGAAGTTGCTGAAAGTTCTTGATGTAGTTTAACAGTATCACGATTAGGAGTTAACCCCCATTGTTTCATGTACTTAGCCACGTCATCTAGTACCGCTTGCTCATTTCTCAAGAACTGGTTTAAATCGCCCTCTGATTGGCATACTTCCCAGCTTGCATAGTTAGCATTACCGTACGAGTTGGCACAATGCCATGCCATATTAGAGAAATCAGAAGCTTGTAATCTTCCGTCAGAAGCAATGTAGACATGAGCAAAGCCATTTTCAGGGTTATGATTAGGTAACCAGTTGTTGTAGAAGCCAGCGTTAGCACCATTCGAACCAGCGTCATTGTGAATTACAACCCCAGTAGGGTTATAACCACGTACACCAGCATTAGTTATATTCATTCTTTTTTATCCTCCGTTTGTTCTTCTTCTACTTCTGGAACACTTACACCGTTCTTTTTCATAAGTTTAACCAAACCGTCGAACATAGGACTGATTTTTGCGACCAAATAAATAAATTGCCCTACAAAGTACAATAAACCTACGTCAATCACAGTTTTGGCAATATCAGAAGTTGAGGGAGTTTGTGTAAAGAAGAAGACCGCATATAAAACCCACAGGGATAAAATAACCGTTAAGTCAATCACAAGTCTACGTTTGAAAGGTGGGTTCATTGCTTCTCTATCTTTTACCCATGTAGCGAAAAGAATCGCTAAAATTAAGATAGTTATTAAAATCATTCTAGTTACCATTTTGTTTCGCTTTCTATTTTGTTATTTAATGAAGTAACTTCCGTTACCACGTGTTGCAATAGGTGTTTTACCAATATCTGGTCCCCACCAAGTAATACTACCGTTTGTGTCTATGTCAATATGGAAAGAAGTCTCATGTCCAGCAAAATGACCAACAATACTTTGAACAACAGCTGGACGAAATTCTTTATCTACCCATGGTCCAGACATTTTAATGCCAGCTTTTGTAGTTGATACACTACCAAAGAGTCTAACAATTACTAAATCATCGTTCTTTTTAGTGAATTGCAACTGCATACCATTTCCAGTTTGAATTGTCAACATTTGAGTTGGAACATCGATTGTACCTCTAAGTGATATATCATTTGCATTGATTGAACCTTTAAGCGATAAATTATTTGCATTGATTGAATCTTTAAGTGATAAATCGTTTGCAGAAATACTATCTAAAGTACTAGCCTGAAGAATTGGCTTAATGCTTGTTACACCAGTTCCTGAAGTCGTAACAACATCAAAACAAACTTTCAAAACGCCAGAACCGTTGTTTATATCAACACCGTTACTATTATTTGATGTTTCTGCTGATAAACTTACAGGGTTTGCTGTTTGCGTTAAGTCAATATTTGCATGGATATAATTAACTGCATTACCTTTTAAGGCAACAGTTTCATTCAATAGTTCAAAATACCTCCCGCCTGCAACGATTGATGTGTTAACATATTGCACGTTAAGGGCTGTATTTAATGGACTTTTCCAATCTTTGCGCCTAATTGTTCTATAGCCCATTCCAGTCAACATCATGTATAGTTTTCCGTCATTATTAGAACCGACTGGAAACTCTGTACCATTTGGACTGAAAAACGTGAAGTTTTTAATTGTCATTTTTAACCTTTCTTGAAATTATTTCCGCTTTATCTAAAACTGGGTTATCAGTAATTGATAGCTCTAACAATCTAAATTTTCTACCGCCATAAGGATAACCACCAATTGATACAAATTGTCCGACTTCATACAAGAGCGTGGTCTCGATTCTAAGCGTGTTTTTACTATTATAGTACACTTTACCTTGCAATAGTTCTAAGTGGTCTTTACGAAGCTCTCTATGCCCTTTAAAGCTATCTATTCTATATTTGTCGCCATAAGTAGCTACATACTCATATAACATTCGGTTTGTCTCCACTTCCTACAAAAATAAGTCTATCATTGAACTCTGTTTTAACTCTATCTGCTATATATCCTGAATATAGCTTGCCCTCGTACCAAATATCTACTAAGTCATTAACATACAAAGGAAAAAGTTCATTTTGATTAAAGAATAACCTTGTGACGATTGTAGAGGGAGAAATTTCAACCTTAATAGTAGACAACTCAGGAGGGTTTCCGTGGTCATCTCTATCATAAAACAATGTTTTGGTTGTCCTTACATCTGGCAAGTCTGTTCCGTCTCCATGATAAGTGCTATAATCAATGACATCTCCGTTATTTTTTGCTGTGTACATTTTAGGAGGGTCTGTGTAGTCATCTGTTGCTTTATTTTTAACGAACACAACAGCAAAATTATAAGCTGAACGTTCTACTATTGTTTCCGTGTCCATTGTCACACTTTGCTTAATATCTACCCTTGTCGTGATTCTTTTTCTATTCCAGTTTCTTGAAGCAAAGTTAATGAATAACAAGTTTCTAGGGTCTGTTTCAGATGGAGCGTGTTGAATGGTTGTAGTTGGTTGAAATTGAACCTTGGAAAATATCCTTTTTGCTACATCATGAGCTGATGAAGTTTCCGCTTTACGATTAATCGTAGCCTTTCCAGCAAAGATACTTGAATCAAAGAAATAACCATAACTCATTAAATTATTTTTATTAGGGTCAATTAAATAATTAATTATACCAGAGTTTGTCTTTTTGGCTATTGCGTTTGGAACGTCAAGACTTTCAATCATTGCCCAAAAGTAGTTTTTTAACGTAGCTTTATTACTTTCGTCTACATCGGTCACAAGGTAAACCATATCTAAATTCAGTTTTTTCCTCTTACCTAGAGCTTCTTCAATTGGAACAACTTCAGGAAAAAGTACTTGAACAATATCGCCAACTTCTACCGAAACGGTCAATGTAGCTGATGAAGTGTAAAGATAGCCTGTTTCCCACAGTTCGTAATCAATAACTTGACATCTTGCCTTTGGTATTGGAAGGCCTCTTTTTTCTTTTTTACCATTAGGCATTCTGAAATCAGATATATTGTAATAGTTAGGGTTAAAGTTATCATAAACGTTAGCTTCTAACATTAAATAAAGTCCGCCTTTCTCTTGATTTTAAGCTCTGCCTTACTTAAATTAACTAGCTCCATTTGACCTTTTTCAATTATACGAGTTCTGTATCGCTCAAAGTTCATTACAGGGAATAAGTTTAGTACAGTTGTACCCTTCCAGCCTTGATAAAATTCGTCATTTACATCTGTATTAATTAAAATATAATCTTGTACCTGTTCCGTCTTAAACACAATTGCAGTATATTCGTTTCCAACATCGTCTAAAAATCTAACTCCAGCAGGTGTTTTAGGAAGTTTCGGATATAATACCCCCATAAAACTAAATATTTTTTCTTTTATTTCCCAACGGCTTAAACGGCCTATGTCACTTTCCCCATAATAAGTGTAAGAGGTTCCTTCGATATACTTATAGTCTCCTGGTGCGGTTCCTCCATAAATTTTAGACTTACCAGAAAGAACTTTACCATTTTCAATCATGTCAAAAGTTAAATTTTCGTAAGTATACCACTTTGTAACTACATCGAAAGTTATCTTTTCGCTGAAAGTTCCGTTCTTACCGTAACCCTCTGTCTTTGTGACATCTGCTAAAGCTAAATCAGCATACACCTGAAAAATTTCTGTTTGATATTCAAGTGTAACGAATTTTTTGCTAAGAATATCGTTTACGAAGTCTTTCATTAATTGATAATTTTCTTCTAAACTTTCTCCAAACGTTTCTAGCTTAAACTCTATTTGTGGTTGAGTAATTGAGCGTTTTCCCATTATTCCAATACCATTACTTTGCCAGATGTTATTAGTTGATTGTAACCCTAAATTAGAGGGCTGGTAAAATCTAACTTTTCCATTTGTAACGTCCCAAACTTTGTCGTCTGTTCCGTCTAAGTTAGTATGTATTTTATACTGTCTTACCATTAAGCCCTCCCTAGTTCAAATTCTCGTCTGATTGCACGCGCTAAGTTAGAAACATCTTGACCAGCACCGCCTTGCACGTTAAATGTGTTATATGTTCTATTGTCGCTTGATACACTGTTAGTGCTTAAACCGTAACCGCTAGAAGATAAATTGACATCTGTTAAGCCTACTACCATAGAACCTTTGAATAGTCCGCCAACTTTACTTGCAACCCAATCAATTGAACCTTTGATATTTTTAATTGTATCTGTTACACCTCCAAGAACGCTGTCTATTGTATCTTTGACTCCTCCAAATATTCCGCTAAAGAAGTCGCCAATGCCCTTAAATACTCCTGTTATTGCATCCCAAGCATTTGAAGCAAATTTACCAAAAGCCTCGAATACTCCGCTAACTATATCTTTAGCACCGTCAAACGCTCCCTTAAAGAAATCAGCTACTCCGTTAAATACACCTGAAATTGCATCCCAAGCTTTTGAAGCAAAGCCACCAAGAGCGCTAAACACTCCGCTAACGACACTGCGAACAGAATTGAATATGCCACTAAAGAAGCCTGAAACTGCATTCCATACGCCAACCAGTATATCCCAAGCTGAACCAGCAAAGCTACCTATGGCGCTAAATACTGTTGAAACTATTGAACTAACTGCGTTAAATATTACACCAAAGAAACCTGATATGCCGTTCCACGCTCCGATAACTAATTGGTAAGCACCGCGAATAATAGCCAATATAAGTTGGAATGCTAAATTAATTACTGATCCAACTAACCCAAATATAGATTGAAAGAAACTAATTAAAGGTTGGAAAGTTGTAACAAACCAGTTATAAGCACCTGTCACTAAAGAAGCAATGGTTGTAAATACAGTTGTAACAACATTTACTATTCCGTCCCATAGCCCTGTGAAGAACCCTGTAACTCCTGCCCATGCTGTTTGAATACCAGTAACAACAGTTGTCCATAAAGTAGTAAAGAATGTTGTTATTCCGTTCCAAATATTTTGAACACCTTGTACAATTCCACTGAACCAATCGACTAAGCCTTGCCAAATGCCTTTAGCTCCGTCAACTGCTCCGTTCCATATATCAGCAAACCATTGACCAATACCGCTAAAGAATGAAACTATTCCGTCCCATGCACTCTTTAAGAAGTCTACGAAACTACCCCAAACCTTTTTACCTGTTTCGGTTTGAGTGAAGAAGTAAACTAAACCAGCAACAATGGCTGCGATTGCTATGCCAAGAGCCACGAATGGATTCATAGCCATTACAGCATTGAAAGCTCCTTGTATAATTGTACCAGCTTCAACAACCTTATTATATATCTCGACAGCCTTAATGATTCCATCAATAACTTTCAAAGCAACGAATACACTAGCCAAAGCAGCTAAAGCTACTTTTAAAGTATCTATTGCGCTTTTACTTTCACTAATTTTTTGCAGAAAATCAGCTATTTTTTTCGTGACTTCTGAAAATTTACCAGCAAATACAGCTATGCTTTTTGCTACGTTATCTATACTTGTTGCGTTTTTTGTTGTTTCTGTATTTATTCCAATAAATGAATTTATGACATTCCCTATAATAGAAACTATGGAACCAAATGCACTTTTTATGCTATCCCAAGCCTCTAAAAATGCTAAAGTGGCTGCATTTTCTTGCAGTTTTTGAAACAAGTCTTGGAAATACTTAACTACATTTGTTACAGCTTTACCAGCACTTTCGCCCCAGTCAGACATCTGGTCTATTAAGCCACTAATGATAGGTGTTAAAGCGTTCAAAGTAGGCACTAAAGCAATTGACATTGTTTCGTTGAAGCTGTCCCACGCGTCCCCAATAGTTTTGATTCCACCGCCCGAACCTTTAGCCATTTTTTCCATAGCCTTGTTGAGCATATCCATCGAAACAGCGCCTTTTGAAACAGCGTCATTAAAAGAACCGTATTGCTGTAATGAGGGGTTCATTTTCATAACAGTGTCTTTTAAAGAAGAACCAAGAGCTGTGTTGTTATCGGTTAATTGTCCAATATTTTCAGCCGTAACTTTACCAGCTGCCGACATTTGACCGTAAGACTGAACTACACCTTTAAGGTTTTCGCCAGTACCACCAAATGCTTGGTTAGCTTTTACTAATGCTTCTGTTTTACTGACCGCTTTTTTAGCGCTATCGCCTAAACCAATGAACGTTGTTGAAAGTTTTAAAGTATCTTCGGTATTTGCATTTGTATCTTTAGCAAGATTCTGCATAGATTTGCTTACATAGTCAAAGTCTTTTCCATTGCCTTTGAACTTCATTGTATTTTGCAATGAAATCATGGCTTTTTGAGTATCCATTGCGTTAGATACCCAGTCTTTTAAGCCGTTACCGACAGCACTAACAGCACTTGCACCGATTTGTCTGAATGCACCAACAGCAATCTCTCTAAGACCGCTAAAGCGTGACTTCATGCCCTCAATTCCGCTATTAACGCCTTTAGTATCCATTTTAGCGTCAATGTTCCAAGAGCCTGAACTAATAGCACCCTCGACTTGCTTAATTTCGCCCTCTAGCCTATTAGCTTGTGTTTCTACTGTACCTAAATCTCTAGTAAGTTGTAGCCATTTCTTTTGACCTGCTGACGTCCCTTTGTCAACCGTAGAAAGTTCTTCTTTTAATTTTGTTGCTTTGTCACGTGATAAGCCCAACTGCGTTTGTAAGTTCTTCTGCAATTGCGCCATTTTCCCGGTATTTGTGGGGTCAAGTTTTAGAGCTTCACGTAAGTTTTTAGCTTCTCCTCTAAGCCCTGACATTGCGGTATTAACGCCTTTAAGTGAGTTCTCGAATTTCGTTGTATTACCGTATATCTCGACCTCAAATGTTGCATTACTTGCCATTACATACCCTTTCTTTTACGCCTTTTCTCTTTTTCTTTTTCCTCTTTCTTTTTCTCTGCAATAAGTTCGATTATTTTATAAACAAGTTCTAGTTCCATTTCCATGAACTGTGTTATATCAATTTCATTATTGCCCAAAACAGTCAAAAGTTCTAAAGTTTTATTTTCCCTTACAGTATCTTTCTTTTTCTTAATCAATGAACTAGAAGAAAAGAAGACTGTATCGTCTTCCGTTTCCTCTTTTTCTTTAATAAAAACAGTTTTACAGAAGATATTGATTAACTCGTTAGTTGTAGGAAGCTCTGTTTTATCATCTAAGGCGTTTTGCATTCCTCCGTTACAATCTACCCAAAGTATCAATAACTTGTCTGTAAAGCTCTCCATTTGCTCTGTAAAGTCATCAGGAATATATCCAGCGACAAAAGAATTTTGTAGGTCTGCAAAGTCTTTTAAATCTGTAATAAAGTCTGAACCAGTTAGTTCTAAGTATCTAATTGCATGTTTTAAAATCATTTACAGTCCTTTCAGCTCATTAAATTTCTTTCTGCCATAATTCGACAAGTTCTTTAAGCCCTTTACCGTCAGTATCGAACTCGAAGCTAGAACGGAAGTCAGAGAAGTCACTTTTAGCTTTTACAATGTTATCTTGAAAAAGAGCCAAGTATAGACCATATTGAACGAACTCCATTAGGTCAGTAATTTCTCCGTCTTCTTTTTTAAGTTCTGTATCCATTGCCTTTTGTTGTTGGAAAAGGTCTTTACCTGTAATCATTTTAAATTTACGTGCTGTACTCAATTGTTTTGCCATTTTATTTTATATTCCTTTACTTAATCTATTTTTAGTCTTATGAATGGTCAGTTACTGAAACTCCTGCGGTAACATCTTTATAACCCTCAGCGGAGAACTTTACGTTATAGGCACCTGGAGCAAGTTGTCCGTTTGTTGCTACTTTTCCATTTGCGTCATTAATCACTGATGTTACTTTTACAGTTCCACCATTAGAATCTTTCAAAGTGGCAGGCACTACGATTCTTCCGTCATTATGACCCTTTGTAGCAGTAGTCACATTAGGAATAACAGGAGCTACGAGTGTAATTCCACCAGCTAGAACTGTATCAGGTTGCATAATGAATAAACCACTTTCCATTTTCTTGACGAAATCTTTTGCTTGTTCTCCCCAAATTTCGTACTCAATAGCAGGGACTTTTTTACCGCCATTCAAATAAATATCTGACTCAGTCGCTTGTACTGCCAAAGTCCATTGGATAGGGTCTACACCGTCAACTGAATCTGTTTCTGATTCTTTTGTTGCTTCTGCTGTTGGTCTCAAATTTGGATAAACGACTACGCGATAACCGTCAACAAATTCCCCTGTAACTTTATCACGCTTACGCCCTTTAATAAGGTATTGAACACATTTCGTTTTCCAATTACCAGTAGGAGACCAACCCAAGCCATTTTCTGTTCTTTGTTGACCTAAAATGTCTTCTTTAAGCGATTGGTCTGTTTGAATGAATACCATTTCGCCTTGAAGTAAGGTAGCACCTTTTTTCACTCCATGGTCTGGCACGTCATCAGCTGGATAGCTGTTAGTCTCCGCTTGGTCTTCCATTGCGCCAACTGATACTAAACCAGTTACAATTTTATGGTTAGTAAACTCTGGTTTTCCGTTACTTCCCTTGGCCATATCAGCTACGATTAGAGCTTCATTACCAAAGAAAATCTCACGTGAGTTATAATCTAATTTCATTTTTTATTTTCCTTTTTATTTTTTTATGCAGTACGTTTCCAATAATATATTGTCGTTGAACCAATTACTGCTGAACCGATATTTTCCCATGCAATCCTAAATATATATTAATCAATATCAATATTCCACATGCAAACAGGATATATTAAATCTTGTAACTGTGACATAATTTGAGCCATTGAGTATTTGTTAGGGTGTATCGATCCATAAGTAACGCCATCTGAATTTAAAGCTGACCATGTTTTTATAGACATATCATTATGTGCGTAAGTTCTCGCTGTAAAATCAGCAAACGCACACTCGTATTTACGACATAATTCTTGTATTATAGGTCTAACATTTTGAAACCACTCTACATAGGTTCTCCCAGTATTATAAACTGTTCCAACTGTTGGCAAAGTGATGATAATAGCCAAATCTTTTACGGTTTTATTATAAGCTGGTCTACCATTAACACTTGTATTTCCTCTTATTCTTTTCAATCCTTCTTCCATATTTGTTTTAAATAAGTTTAATCTTTGTTCTAGTGTTAACCCAGCGAACTTCGTATGGTTTTTATCAGCGTCATTCATTCCCCATCCAATTATTAAAAGGTCTGGGTTATGTTCCATCGATGTTTGTAAAAAACCATTAGGGTATTTTTGTAAATAGTAAGGCAAAGCATAAGTTGGGTTTCCTACCCATTCATTCGTATTTCTACCACCAAAACCATTGTTTAGTATTGATAATTTTTTTAAATCATAATTCCCTGCCTTCATTATTTTTTTAAGTGCATAATCTTTCATGCCAAAAAAAGTATCTTGAACCGATGATAGTGGAGCGTAACCAGCAGTTATACTATCTCCGTCTAATGCTATTGATATATTATTTACACCGTCATAAATTTTCTCATACCAATGCTCTAAATATTCATGTCCCCAAATAGGTGTAACTGGATATTTGTAATAATCAAACGCAGTAGTAGTTGTTGTAACAGTGTCATTACTTACTGACGGGGTATAATTTACCATTTTTTGAAAACTATCTAAATTACTCGGTACGTTGTTAGTGGATGAAGTGTAATTTAAAACTTGCATGTCTGCTAATATCATGTCAATATCAGATTGTGTAAGAGGTTTTAATCTAACATACCCTTGAATAGCATATATTCCATTTGCGTTTATATTTTTTTCGTTTGTAACAGTAACACTCTCACATTTCAAAGTATTGCTATTAAATTTAACTAATTCTAATCTTAAATATTTTGAGTTAGTATATTTTAAAATAGAACCCTTATTTAATGTCATTTTTTGAGTTGAAAAGTATGTCTTGTTAATATCTTTTGAAGCACTACCAACACTATATTTTCCATATGTTACAGTCAAGTCAATATCAACTAACATTCTATCTTTGAGAAATTTTAATTCATCTTCAATAATGTCTATTTTGTCTGTAGTTGAAATATATGATGTAAAAATAAAATTTGATTTTGTCGTTGCAACATCTTCTCCCATTTTTCCAAAACCAGTTTTGGCAGTTTGAAAAGCAATTTTGCCAATATGCTTTATACTCATTCCATTTTTTACTTCGCCATAGCGTAAAAAAGCACCATTTTTATCATATAAAAAATATTTATAAAGTGTATAATTAGTTGGATTTTTAATATTTAATTCAACAGTACCGCTAATATCAAACTTTACAGTTCTATTCATAGACTCATTAATAACTGTTTCGCCATTATTATCATTATATTTACCAACTTCCCAAGCAACATTTAAAGTTGTTGGTGTTAAACTGTTCGCTTGTGCTTCGGTAGCCTTTGCCATTGCATTTTTGGCTTCACTTTCAGCTTGTTTTGCTGTTTCTTGAGCAGTTGTTACATTTTGATTTGTGATTAATAAATCTGATTGTTCAGCTTTTGTTGAAATTGCAATCCCTTGCCTGCTGACATCAGCTTGTAAGTTGTTCAAGTCTGTTTGATTGGCTTTAAGCTCAATATTGCTCTTGTTTGATTCAGTTTGAGCATGTAAGTCATTCAACTCACTACGCATTACTTGTGGCATATTTTCCAATAATAATTTTGTAAAATCATCAATCTTATTATTTACTTCTTGAGCTAAATCTGTAACCGTAGAATTATCTGATATAAACGTAAGGTTCTTGCTGACGATAACCTGCTCTTTATCTTCATTGAGAAGTATTAAGTTCGCTTCAATAACTCCAGTTTCTGTCATTTCGGTAGGAATTACTAAAATAAACTCTCCCTTAGTTAAGTTTTCAGGAGGAATCATAACAAAACCTGAATTACTGCTATTAGTATATTGATATGTAAGTTTTAATGAATGGCCAGTCAAATCAATTTCGCCTCCATTATCAAGTATTTTAATTGACAATGTTCTAGCGTTGACGTCGCCTTGCATTATTTGAATTGGTTGTGGGAAGCCTTTATTGACCGTATCCCATACAATCGCTCTATTTTTAAAATTATCTAAACTCATTAAAAAATACCATTATTGTTAATTTCAATCAAATGTAATTAAACCACTTTCTACTTTTATAATTTCATTGAATTAGCATAAATAGCGCCTTTTTTCAATGTTGTTTTAACGTCTTGCATACCTTTTTTATTTCTTAAAAAGTACATACCATGATAACCGCTAGTATAATTAGCTCTAGTACCTGCGTCAATAACTATTTTATCGCCTTTTTTAACTTGTTTTAAGTTACTTGATAATTGACCAGTATTTTGGTATCTAGCATAAGTATAGGTGTGACCATGACTTCTAATTAATCTAGTTCTTCGGCTTGCACTATTCGCTTTAGCTTTAAATTCTGCTTCAAACCAGTCGCCCATGCGTTCTGTTACTTTAGTTTGCATTTCTTTAGCTATGCTTGCTGTATTAAGTAAATTCATTGCCATGCTTGACCACCTGCACCACAAGGCAAATAAACAGTACCAGTATAATTGTACAAATGGCTATTCTCTGACCAGTTCGTCATATTCCAACCGTTTTGTAAAACATTTCCGACTAGTTCTACAAGTTCATCGTCAACATCTTTAACAGATAAAACAACTTGATAATAGTAACCCATGACAAAGCTCGTATTATCCATTTTAATGACCTTTGAGTCACTAAGTGATAAATATACCGTCTTGTCTTCTATCGTGTCCTTAACACCTAAAATAACGTCATTTAGAGGCATTGTAAGCAAATTGTTGTACCAATCTATATAAGAATCAAATTCCATTGCTTACTACCCCCTCTAAAATCATCTTGTTATTCTTAGGGTTTCTTTCCCATGTTGTACGCTTGAAAGTTTCGCCTTTTTCGTCCAAGAAATAGTTGAAAATCAAGTCTTCCATTTCTCCGATTCCGTTAAGCTCGTATCTTACGTTTTTACCTAGCCCAATCATAGAAAACTCATCAAGCCTTGTCTGACTAATTCTCTGTTTAACTGCTGGTAAAACGATAGGCTTTATAACATTAGCTTCTGCACCGTTCTTCTTCTTAACAGTCGTTTCTACCTGTAATGTAACTTGTGAGAATATCATTAAATACCTCCATAATACATTAACTCTTGCAAAGAAGCCAAACGTTTCATTTCAGCATTTCGCCATTGTTCTGCTGGTTCATCAACAATATTAAGCCGACAATAACAAGAAATAAAGTCTTTAACTAATACGCTTGTTTCGTCAGCTTTAATACCATTTTTTTCTAGCAATTTAATAGCTATTGAACGGAATAAGATAAGTTTACTATCATAAGCTGTTACTAAAATCGGAATACCACAATAGACCTTAATATAATCTATCATTTACTTCCTCCATTTTATTCTTATGCTACTGTAATTACTGCACCAGCGTTATAAGTTTCAACATGACCGCTTGTTAGTGTTTCTACCAAAATCATGTTGCTGTTAGTTTTCCATTCAAAGGCATCAACTTTTGTAAGGTCTTGCATGTCAATGTGATACTTTTGGTCTACCAATACAGTAGGTTTGAGTGCTTTTGAACCTGTATAGACAATAATTTCATCTACTCCAACTTCAGAGGCAATTTCAGCGTCATCATTTTTAATACGAACGTGAGCATTTGCAGTTGCTTGACGTAACTCATCTAACAAGGCTTTACGGTCTTCTGCTTTAACAATCAAATAACGACGTCCAGCAGTAGGGCGAACAAAGTCAACCGCTTCTTCAATAGCGTCAGCAAATGGAGTTTTGCCAGCTGATTTGGCTTTTGTAGTAATCTTTTTGATTTTTTTGACGTCTGCTTCTTTTTCAATTGATTTAAAACCGTTTGTTCCGTCACCCTCAATAAGCGCAAGGTCAACAATTTTATTAACAATAGCTTGTGTAAGTTCCGCTACAATCAAGTTGTAAAGTTCAGAATATGACATTTGAAGTCGTTTAACACGTTCAGCAAGTGATTGCAATTTATAAACCATTACAGGTTCAAGAGTATCAATAGTGAGAGCTGCAGCCTGTTCTACTTTTTGTTGTCCGTCTTTGTGGAGATTTGCTTCATTAGCTGAATCAAATGAGCGTGATACGAGCAAAGCGCCGACATTTGTAACACGGAATACTTTGAACACTGGGTTAGTATTTAACAAAACTGTGTTGATTGAATCAACCAATTTACGTGGAAGCTCAAAAGTTTTATCTGTGATAGTTACACCATTTTCAGCAAGTTTTGCGCTCCAAGCGTTTTTAATTTCTGATTTTCCAGAGTTCTTTTTCAATACATCAAAAAATTCTGTTACAGCGTTTTGTGATTCAATAAAGTTTGTCATTTTATCTTTTCCTTTTGGTTTTTCTTCCTGTGCGTTAAGTTCATTCTCAATTTTGATAATTTCAATTGAATTTTCTGAAAGTGTTTTTTCCAATTCTTGTACTTTTGGCAAGTCTTCAATTGCATTTTTTACTTCAAAGCCACTAATTTGAGATTTTAAAGATACGTTATTTTCTTTAAGTTCTGCCAAGCGGTTCTGTTTTTCGATTAAATCAGGTTTATTCATATTTCTTTTTAATATCCTCAATTTCTTTCAAAGCGTTACGGCTTTCAATAATTTTGTTACGTTCTTCTGTGAGTTCTTCGCCCAATGCATTTTGAATAAACTTTGCGTTAGGGTCAGCTGGTACTGAAACAAGAGAAATCTCTTTAAACTGTGCTTTATTTACAACTAGAGCATCATTTTCATTAAACTCATAATCTGTAATGTAATAGGCAATTGATAGTGAATCAAACGCTCCATTTTCCACAGCTTTGTTAATGTTTGGTGCATTGTCGTAAAGCGTAAAGTCAGTCAGGTATTTATTAGAAGCTAAGTCATAATAAACTTTCGCGTCCCCAATTACTTCACTAGATCCAGCTCCGTGTTCATATAGCAATGGATATCGTTCTCTAGCAAACTCAATGCAGTTAGGGGTCAAGATAATACCGTTACGATTCTCTACGCCAACTTCTGAACCAATGCCTTGGAACGACTTAGAACCGTCCTCGTTTTCAGTTACTTTAATTTCAGCACTATTGGTTATTAGTTTCATCTGTGCTTGTTACGTCCTTTCTATTGCCTTGTAAATCACTTAGGTTTTTAACAGCAACTGCGTTAAGGTTTGTGACATAAATATCTCCGCCCTCGATTGGTTGCTCGCCCATTTTAACAAGAAGTTGATTCTGTGTAAAAATAGGAGCGTTGATATTTTCGTGATACAAGTCAATTAATTCTTTCAAAGTTGCAAACTTGAATAGCTGGTTATCTACGATTATGCGTTCATAATATAAATTATCCTTAACTACTCGTCTGCGGTTTGTTGAAATCAGTTTATAAGTCAGTTCCTTTTCAAGTTGAATCAGTAAAGGAATGATAGTAGAGTTATAAAAATAAATTTGTTGTTCTTGCGTAGCAGTACCAAGCAAAATATTTTCATTCATAAAGTAGCCTGTCAAAAGTTCCGATTTAATAAGGTCAATTTCATCTTTGTTTAAAACGGAATAATCTTTTTTAAGTTCTACAATTTCCGTCTTGTTATCAACTGGTGTCAAACCATTGTAACTCGAACCCTCTTGCATGTTCTTTATTGTTGTTAAGGCTTTTTCTCGATACTCTTGCGTATTATCAATATCAAGAAAGGCATTAATTTTCAACAAGCCACGCAATTTACCTTGTTCCAGCTTAGTTTGAATACTAGCTAGAGCATTATCTAAAATACTTGTATCCTCATTGATATAAAAAGGACTGATAAGCCTTACTAATTCTTCAGGTTTATATTCTTTTTTATCGTTAGCAAATAGTAGGTCTAATAGATCTCCTGTTTCACTATCAAATATAGGGTACAGGTCAACATAGCGCGTGCATAGCAACTTTTTAATTACTTTCTGCCAAAACTCCATGCTATTGTGTTCGCCCTTAGAACTCCAGTTTAGAACCTCGTCTAAGTCAGAACCTGCCATACTAATCAAAGTATCAGAACCAACATCAGACTTTTTATATTTAACATGATTAAATTCTACTTTTGTTATTTCATTAGCGATTTTATTATGAATGTTAGTCACAAAGGCACTTGTATATTCTACCGCTTCGTTTTGCCACGCTGTAACTCTTTGAGTATCATTGTTTAGCTTTCCACGTGAAAATGATACCACTTTTCCGAATAAGTTCAATTTTTCCCCTTTCTACCATAAACTCACACCTTTCCCACGTTTATACTCGCTTGTCTTCTTGTTATGGCAAGACTTACAAAGGAGTTGTAGGTTATCAGGGTTCAGCGCTATTTTCCAATCATCAAGATTTTCCCAAGTTAGTTCTATAATATGGTCTACTTCGTATTTTTTAGCACCGAATGCGCCACATCTTACGCAAGTCATCTTATCACGTTGTCTTACATAATCACGGACAGCCAACCATTCTTTTTTATTATACCAACCACTTTCTCGAACTGTGTCAACATTATACTTCATCTGACACCGCCATTTCTAAAGCCATTGTCAAAGCAACAGTAGGGTCAATTTTATCTTTTTCAAGTTTTTTAGTATACATATAGTCCCCATTTTGTCCGATTTTAACAGCAGTATTATTTAAAGCCCACTGCATGACTTTTTGGTTATGGATAAGTTTATTTTCCGCTAACTTAGATTTTAATAGCTTGATATAGTCACTCATTGAGAAACCTTGTCGAATTGCTCTTTGGTTGTCTCCATCTTTGTCAAAGAAATAACGCTCAATCAGCCCTTTTAAAATTTCATAGCGAGCTGGGTCGTATCCGACTTTTCTAAGTCTGCACCCTGTTTTGGTTCTAAAGTCATTAATATGCGGTATTAAGTCGTTCACATTGATGTATTCCGTATCAAGTAAGATTAGTTCGCCTCTGTCAACGAATTCAGTCCATAACTCTTGTTGTTCTGTGTCCAGTTGCTCATATTGAGACCGTACAGAGAAAGTTAGCGTATGGCTGTAAGTTTTACCCTCTAACTCACAAACGAACGATACAGCGGTTAAATCGCCAATTAAGGATAGGTCAATTCCGACATAAGTTCTATTTTTATTAAATACAGATAAATTAAAGTCTGTTAGTTTAGTGTCTTGCGGAGTGAAGTAGTAAGCTGTATCCTGCATAGGTAAGCCCATATTAAACGCTAAGAACTTATTCTGTAACGCTGGGTCTCCTTGCGCAAGCTCGTACTCCTCAATAACTCCTGACCACTTAGGAACATTGCCAATAAGTGGTAAAGCCATAGTCCAATTCTTTTTATCTTTGACCTGCTCATGATTTTCTAGCATGTAAAGCAAGCCGAATGACCTATCATTGTAAAATTCTTCTTCTGATTTGAATCGTTCAACAAGTTTATCATAAAGTCCGTCGCGTTTAAGTCCGCCAGAAGTGATGTAAATACTTTGCCAGTTATCTTGTTTTTGACGTGAACCTTTATTAACTGACTCTGTTATATCCTCGCCATAGGTATGGACTTCATCAAATATATTAAGGGAACTGTTACCACCTTGCGCTCGTAAAGTATCATTTGTTTGCTTTTTAAAAGTGGTTTTGAAAGACGTAAATTCTAGCCCTTGTTTTGTACTCTTGAAAATCTTGTTTTCATTGTACACTCTTAATGTATCACTTGCTTCCGTTTGATTCCTAACTTGGTCAAATACGTGTCTAGCCTGTGTATTATCGTATGCAATAACTAGACTTTCTCCGCCATATTGTCCGCCTAAAATCATCCAGTTAAGCACGCGCGTAGCCATTAAACTAGACTTACCTGATCCACGGCCTAAATTAAGAAAAATCTCATTAATTAGGTTGACTTGAACACCTTTTTCATCAACCATATCATAGCCTAACATTAACTCATACCACCATTTTTGTGTTGGAAGTAGCTCAATTTTCATCAGGTTACCAGTAGTCAGGTAGAAGTTGTCTTCTATCCATTCAATAGCTTGCGTAACACGGTCATAGCGATAAATATATTTGTTATGAATACGTATTTGCTTCTGAATAGTCTTGCGAATGTACTTATTAATAATAATGCCGTTTTCTTTGTTGTATTCCAACATTTTATTTAAATAATACATTCATTCCCTTTCTATTCAAATACTGATTGCAAATATTCATCTGAATATGGACACCAACCTTCGTCATCAGTCATTTCTTTTTTAAGTTGTTTCCAGTTTGAAAACTGACCAATAATAGAATCGTTGTCTCCACACGTCTCACAATAATCTTCAACTTCTTCTAATTCTTTTTCTGAAGTATTTTCTGACATCAGATAAAGTCCTCCGCCCAAATGGTCTTCAACTACCCAATATTTTTTCATTCAAACCCCTCTGGGACTTTGATTTCTGGCGTTTTATACTTACTTAGCTTATAGTCGTCAAGTTCTTCAATTTTAGCTTTAAGGTCATGAGCACTTGATTCTTCCTGTTGCAATCTCCGCCATTCAGTAGGGTTATAAAGTTCAGGGTTTCCAGCCTTAGCAACCATCATTGCTACCAAGCTATCTTTATCAAGTTCTTTCTCTTTAACCTTTACTTTTTCAACGTTTCCGTCAGCGTCATATATTGTTTCTGTTTCTTTTAGCGTTCTGACTGTCAGTTTGCTCGCTAAGGCACTTTCGGCTAGTTCTAATAGATTTCCCCTAGCAATGCTTTTAGCTTCGTCATACGCCTTTATATTGTCATCTCGCCACTTTCTAAAAGTTTTAGCCGAACAATGCAAACTGGTGTAGATTTCTCTGTCATTACAGCCTGATTCAATTTTATCAATGATTTGGCTAAAAAGCGGTTCTTCATACATCTTAGGTAAAATTGTGGGTCTGCCACCTTTTTGTGTTTGCATATTATCCTTTCTTTTAAATGTGGTTATATCGTTTAAAGCCTATATTTTCGTTCCTGTGAGCGTTAAGTTAATTAGACTTAAATTATATCGTAATGATATAAACACGCTCATACGAGCCAAAATATTAGCATATAGCCATATAATTTCCTTTTTATTTGAGATTTAGCGAGATTTAGCGAGATTTAGCG
>NZ_LPXN01000129.1 GCF_001618175.1 Oceanibaculum pacificum
CAAATCACCCACACAAGCCCGGGGGTGACGATGGGGGAAGCGTACTCAGATGCCCCATCACCCCTTGCCTGGGTCGCTCTCTGCTGATACCATTTGTCCGACAATCGGACAAAAAGGATCGCCATGCAGAACGGTCCCGCTTTAAAATCCGTGGAGGAAGCGCTCGCCCTGCCGCTTGACCGGCTGGGGGCGCACCTAGCCGCGCATGGCTTGCGGCTGGACCGCGAGGTGCCGGTGCGGCAATTCGCGCACGGCTTCGGAAATATCAATTATTTGCTGTCGGTCGATGGTGCCGAGACCGTGCTGCGCCGCCCGCCGCTGGGGCCGATTCCGCCTGGCGCTAACGACATGAAGCGCGAGCATACCGTGCTGTCTCGCCTGGGCGCGGCCTACCCCTACGCTCCCAGGGGCATTTATTTCTGCGGCGACGAGGATGTGATCGGCGCGCCTTTCCAGCTGATTGAATATCGTCCCGGCCTGGTGATCGGCGCGGAGCTGCCGCCGGAACTGGCCGGCCAGCCGGAAATTGCGGCCAAGCTGGGCGCGGATCTGATCCGCCTGCTGGCCGAGTTCCACGCCGTCGATCCGGCGTCTGTCGGGCTGGACGAGCTGGGCAAGCCGGAAGGGTTTCTGGAGCGCACGCTGGCTGGCTGGGTGAAGCGCTGCCGCCTGGCCATGGAAGGCCCCGATGCGCTGGTCCCGACGCCGTCCTTCACGGCCATCGTCGAGTGGCTGCAGGCCCGACCCGTGCCGGCCTCCGCCATCACCCTGCTGCATAACGACTTCAAGCTGGACAATGTGATCCTGGATCCCGCCACGCTGGACCCGGTCGCGGTGCTGGACTGGGACATGGCGACGCGCGGCGACCCGCTGTTCGACCTGGCCATCCTGCTGGCCTACTGGACCGAGGCGGGCGATCCGCCGGCAATGCATGCGCTGAAGCAGATGCCGACGGCGGCCCCCGGCTTCCCGAGCCGTCGCGAACTGGTCGCGGCCTATGGACGGGCCAGCGGGCGTGATGTCTCCGACATGCTCTATTACCGGGTGCTTGGCATGCTGCGGCTGGCCGGCATCTTCCTGCAACTGAACCGCCGCTGGCGCGAGGGCGGCACCACCGATGCCCGCTTCGCCGGTTTCGGCACGCTGGCCGAGGGGCTGCTGGATTTCGGCTGGGATATCGCGCGCGGAAAAGCGTTCTAAGGGGGGAATTATGATCAATTTCGCATTGACCGACCGGCAGAAGGAGCTGAAGGAGCGGGTCACCGCCTTCATCGACGGCACGGTCATCGGTTATGAGACGGACAAGCGCCTCACCAGCCACGGCCCGACCGACGCGCTGCGGATCGAACTGAACGGCCTGGCCAAGAAGGCCGGGCTGTTCGCGCCGCATGTGTCGGAGGAATTCGGCGGCATGGGCCTGTCGCATGTCGACCAGGCCATCGTGTTCGAGGCCGCCGGACGCTCGCCGCTGGGGCCGGTGGCGCTGCATTGCGCCGCCCCGGACGAGGGCAACATGCACCTGCTGGAGAAGGTGGCCACGCCGGAGCAGAAGGAGAAATACCTGCGCCCGCTGGCCGCCGGCGATTGCCGCTCCTGCTTCGCCATGACGGAGCCGGGCGGCGCCGGCGCCGACCCTTCCGGCATGAAGACCGAGGCACGGCCGGACGGCAAGGGCGGCTACCTGATCAACGGCCGGAAATGGCTGATCACCGGTGCTGACGGGGCCGGCTTCACCATCATCATGGCCAATGTGGTCGATCCGGGCGGCAAGGAGGGGGCGACCATGTTCCTCTCCCCCATGCCGGCCGAGGGCATCGTGCTCGACCGGCTGATGGACACGATGGATTCCAGCTTTACCGGCGGCCATGGCGAGATCGTCTACCAGGATCTGCGCGTCGGGCCGGAAGCGGTGCTGGGCGAGGTCGGCGAGGGCTTCCGCTACGCCCAGGTGCGCCTTGCCCCGGCACGCCTGACGCATTGCATGCGCTGGCTGGGCGGGGCGACGCGGGCGCAGGAGATCGCGATTGCCTATGCCCGCGAGCGGCACGCCTTCGGCAAGCCGATTGGCGAGCATGAGGGCGTGGGCTTCATGCTGGCGGATAACGAGATCGAGCTGACCCAGGCCCGCCTGATGATCTGGCACACCGCCTGGCTGCTGGACCAGGGCGAGCATGCGCGCCACGCCTCCAGCGTCACCAAGGTGGCGGTGTCGGAGGCGCTGTTCCGCATTGTCGACCGTTGCGTGCAGGTGCTGGGCGGCACCGGCATGAGCCGCGACACGGTGGTGGAGCAGCTGTTCCGCGAGATCAGGGGGTTCCGAATCTATGACGGCCCGTCCGAGGTCCATCGCTGGGCCATTGCGAAGCGCTTGATGAAGGCCAACCGGAAATGAAGAAAAGCCTGTTCGATCTGACCGGCAAAATCGCGGTCGTCACCGGCGGCGGCCGCGGCATCGGCCGCGGCATCGCCGAGACGCTGGCCCAGCACGGCGCGACCGTGATGCTCGCCAGTCGCAACGAGGATAATCTGAAGGCCACCGCCGATGCCATCGCCCAGGGCGGCGGCAAGGCCGGCTGGCATGCCTGCGACGTGACCGACGAGGAGGATGTCACCGCCCTGCGCGACGCCACGCTGGACGCCTATGGGCAGATCGACATTCTGGTGAACAATGCCGGCATCGACCCGCATTACGCCAGCATGGAGCGCACCGACCCGGCCGACTGGCAGCGCATCGTCGACGTAAACCTGTCCGGCGTGTTCCTGGGCTGCCGGATCATCGGCTCGGCGATGCTGGCGCGCGAGACCGGCTCGATCATCAATATCAGCTCGGTCGCCGGCCATGTCGGGCTGAAGCGCCAGGTGCCTTACTGCGCCACCAAGGGCGGGGTGGAACAGCTGACCAAAGCGCTGTCGCTGGACTGGGCGGAGCGTGGCGTGCGGGTGAACGCCATCGCCTATGGCTTCATCGCCACCGACCTCACCAACGCGGTCATCACGCATGAGCATATCGGGCCGAAGCTGCTGGCCCGCACGCCGATGGGCCGCTTCGGCACGGTGGAGGAGGTGGGCGGGGCCGCCGTCTTTCTGGCGTCCGACGGGGCAAGCTATGTGACCGGCTCGACGATCATGGTCGATGGCGGCTGGACGGCCGGGTGATGCAGCCGTCGCTCAGCGCCCTTGCGGGGTTGAAAATCCTCGACCTGACGCGGTTGCTGCCGGGCGCCTTCTGCTCGCAGATCCTGGCCGATCACGGCGCCGAGGTAGTGAAGATCGAGCAACCGGGGGAGGGCGACTATAATCGCAGCTTCGAGCCGCTGAACAAGGAGGAGTCCGGCTCCTTCCTGCTGCTGAACCGCAACAAGAAGAGCGTCACGCTGAATCTGAAATCGGCCGAGGGGAAGGAGATTTTCCTGAAGCTGGTCGATCAGGCCGATGTGGTGATCGAGGGCTTCCGCCCTGGCGTCATGCAGCGGCTGGGGCTGGATTACGACGCGCTGTCGAAGCGCAACCCGAAGCTGATCATGTGCGCCATTTCCGGCTTTGGGCAGGATGGGCCGTACCGCCTGGTCTCCGGCCATGACCTGAATTACATGGGCTTTGCCGGCGCGCTGCAGCTCTACGGCACGCGGGAGAAGGGGCCGGGCGTGCCTGGCCTTGCCACCGCCGATATGGGCGGCGGCTCGCTAATGGCGGTGATCGGCATCCTGATGGCCGTGGTGGCGCGCCAGACCACCGGGCGTGGCCAGTTCGTCGATATCTCGATGATGGACGGGGCGTTCGCCTGGCTCAGCTATTACGCCGCCGACTGGCTGTTCGCGAAAAAGGAGCCCTATGGCGGGGAGAACCCGTTCCTGGGCGGGGCCGCCTGCTACAACGTGTTCCGCTGCCGGGACGGCAAATTCCTGACGCTGGGCGTGATCGAGCCGCATTTCTGGGCGCGCTTCTGCGATGTCGCGGGCCAGCCCGACCTGAAGGACCGGCAATGGCCGACCGAGGCGGGTCGCCAGGCGCTGTATGACGAAGTGCAGGCGATCTTCCTGACCGACACCCGCGATAGCTGGGTGAAGCGGCTGATCGACGCCGATGTCCCGGCCGGGCCGGTGAACAGCATGGAGGAGGCCTTCGCCGACCCGCAGATTCGCCACCGCCAGATGGTTCTGGAGGTCGATCACCCGGTCGAAGGCCGCATCCCGCAGCTCGGATTTCCGGTGAAGCTGTCCGACACGCCGGGCCGCATCGACGCCCCGTCACCGCTGCTCGGCCAGCACAATGCCGAGATGCTGGCCCGCATCGGCTATTCGCAAGCGGATGTCGAGCGGCTGAAGGCGGAAGGGGCGATGTAGCCCTTGATGGGTTTCGGTGTTTCCGCTGGTGACGATAAAAAAATTCATTCGGGAGGATGTCACGATGCAGCGCGTACCGATGGAGAGCTACGAGGCGGCACGGCAGGAATTCCGGTGGGACGTGCCGGAGAGCTTCAATTTCGGCGGTGACGTGATCGATCACTGGGCGCGCGAGCGGCCCGACCATCTGGCGCTGATCTGGTGCGACGATCAGGGCAATGAGCGCCGGCTGACCTATGCCGACATCGCCCGGCTGTCGAACCGCGTTGCCAATGCACTGTCGGCGCGGGGCGTGAAGCGCGGTGACCGGGTGATCGTCATGCTGCCGCGCATCCCGGAATGGCAGATCGCCATGGTCGGCTGCCTGAAGCTGGGCGCGGTGCCGATCCCCTGCATCGAGATGCTGACCGAGCGCGACATCGCCTACCGCCTGGCCAATTCGGAGGCTACAGGGGCCATCACGACGCGCGCCAATATTGGTAAATTCGCCTCGGGGGAGGCTCTGTTGGCCCGCCTGTCGGTCGGCGGCGGCGAAGCGGCGTGGGAGGATTACGACGCGGCCCTGGCCGATGCGTCGGACAGCTTCACGCCGGCCCGGCTGGCCGCCGACGAGCCGGCGATCATGTATTACACCTCCGGCTCCACCGGCCATCCGAAGGGCGTGCTGCATGGCAGCCGGGGCATTTTCGCCTGGCGCGTCTCGGCCTGGTACTGGCTGACGCTGACGCCGGACGATGTGATGTGGTGCACGGCCGATACCGGTTGGAGCAAGGCCGGCACCTCGATCATTTTCGGCCCCTGGAGCTGTGGGTCGACCGTGGTGTTCTACAATGGCCGCTACGATCCGAAGCTGCGGCTGGAGACGCTGGCGCGCTATCGCGTGACGGTGTTCTGCGCGGCGGCGACCGAGCTGCGCCGGCTGGTGCAGGAGGATGTCGCCGGCTACGACCTGTCGGCCCTGCGCATGACCGTCTCGGCCGGCGAGAGCGTGAACCCCGAGATTGTGCGCGCCTGGAAGCGCCTCACCGGCGTCGATCTGCTGGATGGCTATGGCCAGACCGAGACGCTGATGACCGTGCTGAATTACCCGCCGCTGGCGGTGAAGCCCGGCTCCATGGGCAAGCCGCTGCCCGGCACTGACGCTGCCGTGATCGACGAGGAGGGGCGGTTCGCGCCAGTCGACAAACCCGGCCGGCTGGTCATCCGCCTGCCCAATCCGCAGATCATGCTGGGCTACTGGAAGGAGCCGGAGCGCACGGCGCAGAGCCGCATTACAGTCGAGGGGCACGAATGGTTCCTCACCGGCGATCTGGCCCGCATCGATGAGGATGGCTACCTGTTCTACGAGGGCCGATCCGACGATGTCATCAATTCCGCCGGCTACCGCATCGGCCCGATGGAGGTGGAGAATGTGCTGATGGAGCATGAATACGTCGCCGAATGCGCTGTCGTCGCCAGCCCGCATGAGGAGCGCGGCGAGGTGGTGAAGGCCTACATCGTGCTGAAGCGCGGCCAGGCCGGCTCGGACGATCTGGTGAAAGCGCTGCAGGATCATTGCAAGGCGCTGACGGGGCCGTACAAATATCCGCGTCGCATCGAATTCGTCGCCGATCTGCCGAAGACTGCTTCGGGCAAGATACGGCGGCGCGAGCTGCGCGACCGCGAATTCGCGGCGCAGAAAGGGGTTTCATGAAATTCGGCAAGCTCGACCGCGCGCCCAGCTACCGCATGCTGGCGGAAACCGTCGAGCGTGAAATCCTCGAAGGCAGGCTGAGGCCGGGCGACAAGCTGCCGACCGAGACCGCCTTCGCCGAGCAGTTCGCGGTGAACCGCTCGACCGTGCGCGAAGGCATCCGGTTGCTGGAGGAAAGCGGGCTGGTGCGGCGCGAGGGCGGAAGGCGCCTGTTCGTCGCCCGGCCGGAAACCGCCGATCTTGCCAGCCGCATGAGCCGCGCCATGGTGATGCACGAGGTCACTTTCCGCGAATTATGGGAAACCATGATGGCGCTGGAGCCGATGGCGGCCGAACTGGCGGCGGCCAACGCCCAGCCCGAGCATCTGGAGGCGTTGGCGGCCAATCTGGCGGAGACGAAAGCGCTGCTGGCCGACACGGTGGCGGTGGCGCGGCTGGACATCGCCTTTCACGCGCTGATCGCCGAGGCGGCGGGCAATCGCGCTTTGCTGTTGGCGCGCGAGGCGCTGGGGCAGCTTTTCTACCCGGCCTTCGAGACGGTGATCAGCGGCATTCCCAGCGCGCCGGAGCGGCTGCTGGTCGCGCACGGCCAGGTGTTCCGCCATATCCAGGCCGGTAATGCCGCCGAGGCGCGGCTGTGGATGGAACGCCACATCAAGGATTTCAAGCGCGGCTTTGACCGGCTGGGGCTCGACCTCGCCGCCCCGATCGCGCTGCCGAAACAGAAAAGGGCCTGATTCGTGACCGAGAGAAAATTCCCGACCCCGCCCGAGGCCGATCTGCCGGCCAGCGTGGATGACGCCATCGCCAGCCGCCGGTCCGTGCGCGCCTTCCTGCCGATTCCAGTGCCGCGCGACCTGGTCGAGCATCTGCTGGAGGTCGCCTCCCGCGCGCCGAGTGGCACCAACACCCAGCCCTGGAAGGTGCATGTGGTGACGGGTGAGGTGCAGCAGGCGCTGATCCGCGACCTCATGGCCGCGCATGACGATCCGGACGAAAGCGATGAGCGGGAATATGAATATTACCCGACCGAGTGGTACGAGCCCTATCTGGGCCGCCGCCGCAAGGTCGGCTGGGATCTGTACGGGCTGCTTGGC
Source organism: Oceanibaculum pacificum (assembly GCF_001618175.1). GTDB lineage: Bacteria > Pseudomonadota > Alphaproteobacteria > Oceanibaculales > Oceanibaculaceae > Oceanibaculum > Oceanibaculum pacificum. The sequence continues at coordinate 7,134 of NZ_LPXN01000129.1, forward strand.
ATCGAGAAGGGCGACAAGGCCCGCATGCATCACCAGCACGGGCTGAACTACACCTTCTTCGGCGCCCCGGTCGGGCTGTTCTTCAGCATCGACCGCAAGCTGAACAAAGGCAGCTGGCTGGATTACGGCATGTTCATCGAGAACATCATGATCGCGGCGCGCGGCCACGGGCTGCATACATGCCCGCAGGCGGCGCTGGTGAATTACCACAAGGTGGTCCGCCGGCATCTGAAGGTGCCCGACGATGAGCTGCTGATCTGCGGCATGGCGCTGGGCTACGAGGATAAATCCGCGCTGGTGAACACCCTGCAGACCGACCGCGAGCCGGTCGCGGGTTTCACCCGTTTCCACGGCTGGTGACTTCGCAGATGCGAGGGTGCGGCGCACAAAAGATGATTTATGAGTCGCCGTTCATTTTTGATTGACGACCTTTCTCCCCTGGCCTCACACTTCCTTCGCTCGTCAGGCGTAATGGCGGGCGAACCCAAAGCAAATACGGCCGGCGCGCGACTGCTCCTGATCGCCCGAACGGCCTAAGGGAGGAAATAATGGCCAGCAAAAATAGCGGCGTGACCCGCCGCAAAATTCTGAAAGGCGCTGCCTCGGCCGCGGCCGTCGGCGCCTTCGCCACCACCATCACGGGCTTTCCGCACATCGCCGGCGCGCAGGCGAAGGTTATCCGCATCGGCATGCCGACCATCCTGTCTGGCCGCGTCGCCATTTTGGGCACGTCCAGCCGCGCCGCCGTGCAGTTGGCGGTACAGGAATTCAACGCCGCCGGCGGCGTGAACGGCCGCACGGTCGAGCTGATCGACCGCGATTCAAAGGGCCGGCCGGACGAAGCGGCCAAGGTGACCCGCGACCTGATCAACAATGATGGCTGCGAGATCATCATCGATGGCGAGGCCTCCTCCGGCTCCTTCGCGGTGCATGAAGTGATTCGCGATTTGTCGGTGCTTTGCCTGCATACCTGCTCGGAATCCTCGACCCTCACGGCCGATCCGAAACTGCATGTGAAGACCGCCTTCCGCAGCGCGCGCCAGGGCATCCACGACGCGGTGGCCGGCGGCAAATACGCTTCCGCCATCTCCAAGGCCAAGGGCCTGAAGAAGTGGATGACCTGTTCCCCGGACTATGCCTATGGCCGCGACAACACGGCGGAATTCATCGAATACGCCAAGGTGTTCGACCCCAACATCGAGGTGGTCGACCAGGTGTGGCCGAAGCTGTTCCAGCCCGACTACACGGAGAACATCACCAAGATCCTGCAGGTTCGCCCGCAGGCCATGTATTCCGCGCTTTGGGGCGGCGACCTGGTCGCCTTCATCGAGCAGTCGAACCTCTACAGCCTGTTCAACAACATCACCTTCTTCTCCGGCGGGCTGGGCGATCCGCCCGTGCTGACCGCGATCAAGAACCTGCCGGCCGGCCTGAACACGGTCTATCGCTACAACCGGTTCTTCCCGAACAAGCCGGGCAACCAGGCCTTCGCCGAGGGCTACAACAAGATCGCCAACCAGGAGCCGACCAACTGGTCCTGGCAGAACCGCCTGGCCTGCCATTTCATCTTCGAGGCGTTGAAGCGCACCAATGGCAAGACCGACGGTGCCGCGCTGGCGGCCGAGGTGAAGGGAATGGAGCTGGATTCGCCCTTCGCGGTGGAAAGCAAGATCACCATGCGGGCGGATGATCACACCATCATCGGCTATCCGGCCGCCTGGGGCGTGACCACCTCGAAGTTCCCCTATGTGCAGGACTTCACCGCTCCCGCCTGGTCGGAAATCCTTCAGCTCGAGTCCGAGTGGAAGAAGCGTAAAGGGTACGCCTGACGCGCCTTGCGGCGCCTGGGGTCACGCTCCCAGGCGCCGTCATTTTTTCCCCTGACCTTACGGGAGAACGGCCTTGGAGCTGCAAGCGCTTGCGGGCTGCCTGTCGTCCGTTTCCTGCACCGTGATGCAGGTCTCGACCGGGCTCATTATCGGCATGTTGTTGTTTCTCGTCGCGTCCGGCCTGTCGCTGATCTTCGGCGTGCTGGGCGTGATCAATTTCGCGCATGGCTCGTTTTATATGATCGGGGCCTATTTCGCGTTTTCCGCCTATCAGCTGACCGACAGCTTCACCCTGGCCATCCTGTCCGGCGCGCTGGGCGTCGGCATTTTCGGCATGGTCTTCGAGCGCCTGTTCATGAGCAAGGTCTATGGCCGCGACGTGCTGATGCAGCTGCTGGTCTGCTACGCCTTCATCCTGATCCTGGACGACATGGTGAAGATTCTGTACGGCGCCGAATACAAGCTGATGGGCATGCCGCAGGCCTTCGCGTTGCCGCCCATTCAGGTCGGCGGCGGGTTCATCCCTTCCTATTATGTGTTCATGATCGGCATTTCGGCGGTCATCGGCCTGGTGCTGTGGCTCGGCATCGCCAAGACCCGTTTCGGCAAGGTGGTGCGCGCGGCGGCGATCAACCCGACCATGGTGGGTGCGCTGGGCATCAATACCACCTTGCTCTACGCTTTCGTGTTCGGCATCGGCAGCCTGTTGGCCGGCACCGCCGGCGCGCTGGCCGCGCCGATCCGCACGCTGACGCCGGGCATGGGCCTGTCGATCCTGATCGAAAGCTTCATCGTCACCGTGATCGGCGGCATGGGCTCCATCGTCGGCGCCTTCATCGCTGCCCTGCTGATCGGCTTGACACGCGCTTTCGGCTCGATGGGTTTCCCGCTGTTCGTCGACGGCATGATGTTCGCCATGATGGCGCTGGTGCTGATCGTTAAGCCGAGCGGCCTGCTCGGCAGGCCGGTGCATTGATGACGGGCCGCGGTTTCCTGCGCGACCTTGCCATCGCGGTTGCGCTGCTGGTTGTGCTGCTGGTGCTGCCGACGGTGGTGCCGCACCCGGCGATGCGCGATTTCGTGATCTATGTCATCGCCTATGGGCTGCTGGCGATGTCGCTTAACCTGCTGGTCGGCTTCACCGGGCTGGTTTCCTTCGGCCATGCCGCTTATTTCGCGTCCGGCGCCTATATTTTCGGCCTGCTGATGCAGTCGGGAAAGTTCGGCATCCCGCTGGCGATGCTGATCGCCATCGGCGGCACGGCGCTGCTGGCGCTGGTGATCGGGGCGATCTGCGTGCGGCTGAAGGAAATCTACTTCGCCTTCCTGACGCTCGCCTTCCAGATGTTCATCCACTCGATCATCCTGACCTGGGTATCGCTGACCGGCGGCGACCAGGGGCTGATGGGCGGCATTCCGCGCCCGCCCTTCCTGGGCATCGACCTGAATAACGGCATGTCTCTCTACGTCTTCTGCTCGGTCGTGTTCGTGGTCTGCATGGTGATCATGCGCCAGGTCGTGCAGTCGCCCTTCGGCTACACGCTGCGGATGATCCGCGACAATCCGCACCGGGCGAACTTCCTGGGCGTGAATGTGGTGCGCATGAAGCTGGCGATCTTCGTCATCGCCGGCACCATGGCCTCGGTCGGCGGCATCGTGATGGCGCTGTTCGTATCGGGGGCCTATCCGGAATTCGGCTTCTGGACCACGTCGGGCGAAGCGATCTTCATGATCATGCTGGGCGGCACGCAGCTTTTCATCGGGCCGTTCATCGGCGCGATCCTGCTGCAGACGCTGAACCATTACGTGACGATCTATACCGAGCATCACGGGCTGGTGCTGGGCATCGTCATCCTGGTGTTCGTGCTGGGGCTGCGCCGGGGCCTGGCCGACTTCGTCTATCTCTGGTTCCAGGACCGCAAGACCAAGCAAATCGAGAAGGAGGCAGGCCGATGAGCGCGCTCGAAGGCCGGATTGCCGTCGTCACCGGCGGCGCCAGCGGCATTGGCGAGGCGTGCGCGCGCGACCTCGCCGCGCGCGGCGCGCGCCTGGTCATCGCCGATATCAACGCCGACCTGGCGCAGAAGGTCGCCGCCAGCCTGAAGGGCGCGATCCATGCCCGCCTTGACGTCACCAGTGTCGAGGAGACCGAGGCGCTGGTCGAGCGGATCGAGCGCGAGTTGGGGCCGACCGACATCATGGTCGCCTCGGCCGGCGTGCTGCAGCCGCCGCTGCCGCCGGAAGAATTGTCGATGGAGATATGGGACCGCGTCGTCGCGGTCGACCAGCGCGGCGTCTATGTCAGCGACGTCGCCTTCGGCAAGCGCATGGCCAGGCGCGGCTCCGGCGTCATCATCAACATCGCCTCGGTCACCACTTTCCGTTCATCGCCTTTGCATGCCTACGGGCCGGCGAAGGCGGCGGTGGCGTCGATCACCGCCGGGCTGGCGGCCGAATGGGGCCGCTCGGGCGTGCGGGTGAACGCCATAGCACCGGGCTATGTGCTGACGCCCGCCTTGCAGGCGGCCATCGATGACGGCAAGCGCGATCCGAAGGCGCTGATGGAGAATTCCGCCTTTGGCCGGCTGATCGGCACCGATGAAATCGCCAAGGCATGCAGCTTCCTGGCCTCCGACGAGGCGTCGGGCATCACCGGCGTGACGTTGCCGGTCGATGGCGGCTGGCTGGTGGCTCCATCCTGGCATACTTATGGCGGCATTCCGCCGAAGCGGGGGTGAGGCCATGCTGAAGGTCGAAAACCTCTACAAGGCGTTCGGCGGCGTGGTCGCCATGAACGATGTGTCGCTGGATTTTCCCGCCGGGTCGCTGACCGCGATCATCGGGCCGAACGGGGCGGGCAAGACCACCTTCTTCAACCTGATTTCCGGCCATATCCGCCCGGATCGCGGCCGTGTCCTGTTCGACGGCCAGGATCTGGTCGGCCTGCCCAGCCTGGAGATCGTTCGCCGAGGCATCGGCCGGGCCTTCCAGGTGGCTTCCATCTTCCCCAGCCTGACCTTGCGTGAAAGTCTGATGGCGGCGGTTATTTCGCACCGCCGGCAATCCGCGCAGATATTCACTCGCTTCCCGCTGCAAAGCGCGGAAGACCGGGTGGCGGAGATCATGGCGCTGCTGGAGCTGACGCCGAAGGCCAATATCGAATCCCGCAACCTGTCGCATGGCGACCAGAAGCTGCTGGATATCGCCCTGGCGCTGGCGATGGACCCGAAGGTTCTGCTGCTCGACGAGCCGACCGCCGGCATGGGGTCGGAGGAGCGCTGGCAGATGATCGACAAGGTCTACCGCCTGTGGGAGGCGGAGAAGATGACCCTGATCTTCATCGAGCACGATATGGGCATCGTCTTCAAGATCGCCCAGACCATCCGGGTGCTGAAATACGGCGCGGTGCTGGCAGAGGGCAGCCCCGATGAAATCCGCCGCAACCAGGATGTGATCGATGCCTATCTGGGCACCGATCATCATGCTGACCCGCAGCCGGTGGAGGGCTGAGACATGGCCGAAACCATGCTCGACGTGAAGGGCATCGATGTGTTCTACGGCGCCAGCCAGATATTGTTCGGCGTCGATCTGACGGTGGAGAAAGGCCAGACCATGGCGCTGCTCGGCCGTAACGGCGCGGGCAAGAGCACCACCTTCAAGGCGATTGCCGGCATCGCCCCGCCGCGCAGGGGCGAGATCAGGCTGGCGGGTGAGCTTGTGTCGGGCCGCAGGCCCTACCGCATCGCCCGCGCCGGCATCGGCTATGTGCCGGAGGACCGCCAGGTGTTCCCCGAGCACAGCATCGAGGACAATCTGGTTATCGGCGCGAAGAAGGGGCCGAAGGGCGAGGATTACTGGACGCTGGAGCGCATCTACGAGGTGTTCCCGATCCTGGCCGGCATGCGCACCCGCATGGCCGGCCGCCTGTCGGGCGGGGAGCAGCAGATGCTGACCATCGCCCGCACACTGATGGGCAACCCGGAAATCCTGCTGCTGGACGAGCCGTCGGAAGGGCTCGCCCCGATCATCGTCCAGGCCATCGGCGACCTGATCAAGCGGCTGCGCGAGATGGGCGTCACCATCCTGCTGGCCGAGCAGAACATGCATTTCTGCCTCGGCATCGCCACCCATGCCACCGTCGTGGACAAGGGGCAGATCGTCTATCGCGACACCATCGAGGGATTGAAGGCGAACGATGCCATCAAACAACGCTACCTCGCGCTCTAGGGCCGCCAAGGGCAGCAACAAGCCGGAGGCGCTGCTGGCGCTGTATCGGCAGATGCTGCTGATCCGGCGCACCGAGGAGAGGCTGTCGCAGCTCTTCGCCGATGGCGAGGTGCCGGGCTTTATCCATCTGTCGATCGGTCAGGAGGCGATTGCCACTGGCCTGGGCGCGGTGCTGGAGCGCCGGGACACCATCGCCTCCACCCATCGCGGCCATGGTCACGCGCTGGCCAAGGGCGTCGAGCTGAACAGCTTCTTCCAGGAGGTGATGGGAAGGGAGACCGGAGTGTGCAAGGGGCGGGGCGGCTCGATGCATGTTGCCGACATGTCGGCCGGCATGCTGGGCGCCAACGGCATCGTCGGCGCCGGCATGCCGATTGCCGTCGGCAGCGCGCTGGCCCATCAGGTGCGCAAGACCGGCGGCGTCGCCGTCGTCTTCTTCGGCGATGGCGCGCTGGCCGAGGGCGTGCTGCATGAAAGCCTGAACCTCTCCGCCCTGTGGGAGCTGCCGGCGCTGTTCGTGTGCGAGAATAATGGCTGGTCGGAATTCTCCCCGACCTCCAAGCAGTTCGTCGCCCCGCTGGCCAAGCTGGCCGACGCCTTCGGCATTCCGGCGGAGACCATCGACGGCAATGATGTCGAGATCATCGCCGACACGGCGGGCCGGCTGATATCCGAAATCCGCAAGGGCGGCGGACCGCGCGTGCTGGAATGCATCACCCAGCGGGTGCGCGGCCATTACGAGGGCGATGCGCAGAAATACCGCGATCCGGCTGAGTTGAAGGACCGCGACAAGATCGACCCGCTGCCGCGCGCCGCGTCCCGCCTGTCGGTGCTGGGCGTATCCGACGCCCTGCTGGCGGCGCTGGAGACGGAGGTGATGGCCGAGATCGACGCCGCGACCGAGGCGGCGCGCGCCGCACCGCTGCCGGGCTTCGCAGCCGCCCAGGCCGATGTCTATACGCCGGCGGGAGCCTAGCGATGGCGGAGCTTCGCTACGTCCGCGCGCTGAACCAGGCCTTGTCCGACGCCATGGCGGCAGATCCGTCCGTGGTCGTGTTCGGCGAGGACATCGCGGCGGCTGGCGGTCCCTTTGGCGTGACGCGGGGCTTGCTGGAGGCTTATGGCGCGGACCGGGTGCGCGACACCCCGATTTCGGAAGCCACCATCGTCGGCGCGGCCGTGGGCGCGGCGATGACCGGGCTGAAGCCGGTGGTCGAGATCATGTTCATGGATTTCGTCGCCATCGCCATGGACGCCATCGTCAATCAGGCGGCCAAGGCGCGCTTCATGTTCGGCGGCCAGGGCAGCGTGCCGATGGTGGTGCGCCTGCCGCATGGCGGCGGCGTTTCCGCCGGGCCGCAGCATTCGCAATGCCTGGAGGCGTGGTTTGCCCATATCCCCGGCCTGAAGGTGGTGTGCCCGGCCAGCGTCGCCGATGCCTATGGGCTGATGCGCGCCGCCATCGACGATCCCGATCCGGTGATCCTGGTGGAGAACAAGGCGCTTTATGCCCGCAAGGAGGATGTGCCGGACGATCTGCCTGCCGTCGAAATCGGCAAGGCCCGCATCGCCCGGCCCGGCCGGGATGCAACCATCGTGACCTATGGCGCGGCGCTCTACACCGCGCTGGAGGCCGCCGATACGCTGGCAGGCGAGGGGGTGGAGGTCGAAGTGATCGATCTGCGCTCGCTGCAGCCCTGGGACGAGGCGGCGGTGCTGGAATCCCTGTCGCGCACCCACCGGCTGGTGGTCGCGCATGAGGCAGTGGAGGCTTTCGGCGTCGGGGCCGAGATCGCGGCGCGCATGGCCGATATCGGCTTCGACGAGCTGGACGGGCCGATTGTCCGCGTCGGCGCGCCCTTCATGCCCGTGCCATTCGCCAAGACCCTGGAACAGGGCTATCTGCCGGATGCCGGCCGCATCGCCGACGCCGTCCGCAAGACCCTGGCCTGATACCGAAAACGAGGATCATTCCCGATGAGCGAACAGACAATCCTGACAGAAGTGCAAGGCCGGATCGGCATCATCACCGTGAATCGGCCGCAGGTGATGAACGCGCTCGACGTGCCGACCGTGCTGGCGCTAGAGCAGGCGCTGGACGGGATGGAGAAGAATGCCGAGGTCCGCGTCATCGTCGTGACCGGGGCGGGCGAGAAGGCTTTCGTGGCCGGCGGCGACATCGCCGACATGAATTCCCGCCAGGCGCTGGACCATTACATCGAGTTCGCCGAGGTTATCCACCGCGTCTTCCGCCGTTTCGAGCTGTCCGACAAGCCGACCATCGCCGCCGTCAACGGCTGGGCGCTGGGTGGTGGGACCGAGTTGCTGCTGTCGCTCGACATCCGTATTGCCGCCGAGACCGCGAAGGTGGGCCTGCCGGAAATCACGCTGGGGCTGATTCCTGGCGCCGGCGGCACGCAGCGGATGATCCGCCAGATCCCGCTGTGCAAGGCGAAGGAGCTGATGTTCGCCGGCGCTCATATCACGGCGGCGGAGGCGCTCAGCTTCGGGCTGATCAACCGCATCGTGCCGAAGGACAGGCTGATGGCGGAGGTGATGGAGCTGGCCGAGCGGATCGCCCATAAATCGCCGCTGATTTTGAAGGTGATGAAGCGCACCATCCGCGACGGGGCCGATATGCCGCTGCCCTCGGCGCTGGCGCATGAGCAGGCGATGGCCAGTCTGATCTTCGACAGCGCCGATGCGCATGAGGGATGCACCGCGTTCCTGGAGAAGCGGAATGCCGTCTTCACCGGCAAATAACGCGCCCGCGCTGACCGATCTGGTGATGCCGAAGCTGGGCCTCACCATGACGGAAGGCGTGCTGGCGGAATGGAAGGCAAAGCCCGGCGACAGCGTGTCGGCGGGGACGGTGATCTTCGTTGTCGAAACCGACAAGATCGCCAACGAGGTCGAAGCGCCCAGCGCCGGCACGATTGCCGAAATTCTGGTCCAGACCGGCGAGACGGTGCCGGTCGGCACGCCGGTCGCGCGCTGGACAGGGAAGGGTTTCATCGCCGATGAAGCGGATGCGCCCAGGCCGGCTGTGGAAGCACCGAAACCGGCGCCGCTTCCGGCTTCGACAGGCGACCGGGTACGGGCAACGCCGCTGGCCCGTCGCATCGCCAAGGCGCAGGGCGTCGATCTCCACGCCGTCGCCGGCAGCGGGCCGGACGGGCGCATCAAGGCCGCCGATGTCGAGGCGGCGGCGAAGACGGCTCCGGCGGCCAGCCCGACCGAGGGTGAGCGCATCGCGCTCTCCGCCAAATATCTGGCGATGGTGCGCCGCGTCGTCGCCGCCAAGCGCGATATTCCGGATTTTCAGGTGGTCCGCACCGCCGATGTCGGCGCGCTGCTGGAATTGCGCCGCCAGTTGAATGCCGTCGGCGGGCCGAAGGTCAGCGTGAACGACATGGTGCTGAAGGCGGTCGGCCGGGCGCTGCTGTCCCTGCCGCGCGCCAACCGCATCTGGGCCGAGGACGCCCATATCGCTTTCGCCGCCACCGATGTCGGCATGGTGGTGAACAGCGAGGACGGGCTGTTCATCCCCATCCTGCGCGATGTCGGCCGGCTGCCGCTCGACCGGCTGGCGGTGGACAGCGCGGCGGCGGCGGCGAAGGCGCGCGAGGGCCGGCTGGCTGCTGGCGACATCACGGGCGGGGCGATCAGCGTCTCCAACCTGGGCATGTTCGGTGCGAAGGCGCTGACGCCGATCATCAGCCCGCCGCAATCCGCCATTCTGGGCATCGGCGCGGTGGAGCGGCTCTTCCGTCCGGATGCCGAGGGCAAGCCGGCGTTGCGCCAGGAAATGACGCTTACCCTGTCCTGCGATCACCGCGTTTATGACGGCGTTCTGGCGGCCCGACTGTTGCAGGCCGTCGCCGAAGCGCTGGAGGCACCGCATTCGCTTCTTCTCACCGAAGGTTGAGGCACTGACCATGGATTTCCTGCTTAACGAGCAGCAGAAGATGATCATCGAGACCGCCCGCAAGGTGGGCGAGGAATATGGTCTCGAATATTGGCGCGAGATCGACGCGAAGAAGCAGTTTCCGACCGAAATCTGGAAGGCGATCTGCGATGCCGGTCTTGCCGCGGCGGCCTTGCCGGAGGATGTCGGCGGCAGCGGCCTGGGCATGCTGGAACTGGCGATGATCGTGGAGACGCTGGCGGCCAGCGGGGCCGGTTCCACCGTCGGGCAACTGTTCATGAACAACCCGATCTTCGGCGGCGTCGGCATCTCACGCTTTGGCACCGAGCAGATGAAGCGCGACTATCTGCCGAAGCTGGTCAGCGGCGAGATGTTGTTCTGCATGGCGCTGACGGAACCCGACGCAGGCTCCAACAGCCTGGAAATCCAGACCTTCGCCAAGCGCGAGGGCAATGGATTCCGTATCAATGGCCGCAAGATATGGATCACCGGCGTGCCGCAGGCCGACAAGGTGCTGGTCATCGCCCGCACCCAGAAGGCCGAGGATGTGACGCGCCGCACCGACGGCATCACCATGTTCCTGCTCGACCGCGACCGGGAGGGGCTGACCCACACGCCGATCGAGAAGGTCGGCACCAACACGCTGACCTCCTCCATGGTGTTCCTGGACGATGTCTGGGCCGGGCCGGACGAGATTGTCGGCACCATCGATATGGGCTGGCACGAGCTGCTGGACGTGCTGAACACAGAGCGCATCGTCACCACCGCCTGCCTGGTCGGCACGGCGCAGCTGGCCATCGAGCTGGCGGTGAAGTATGCGGGCGAGCGCAAGGTGTTCCGCGGCGCGCCCATCGGCTCCTACCAGGGCCTGCAATTCCCGCTGGCCGAGGCCTACGCCCAGACCGAGACCGCGCGGCTGATGAACTACAAGGCCGCCAGCCTGTTCGACAGCGGCCTGCCTTATGGCAGCGAGGCCAACATCGCCAAGTTGATCGCCGGCCATGCCAGCGCCCAGGCGACCGACCGCGCCATGCAGACCATGGGCGGCATGGGCTATGCCAAGGAAAGCTATGTCGAGCGGTTGTGGCGCGACGCCAGGCTGTTCCGCATCGCGCCGATCTCGGAGGAGATGATCCTGAACTTCATCTCCATCCATAACCTCAAAATGCCCCGTTCCTACTGAGCAGACGGCCATGGTCAATCTCAGCGCCTTCATCCGCTTCCATGCCATCCGCACGCCGGACAAGCTGGCGCTGATCTACCAGGACCAGCGCATCACCTATGCCGAGCTGTGGGCGCGCATCCAGGCGCTGGCGGCGTGGATGGACGGGCAGGGCATTGGCGAGGGCGATGTGGTGGCGGTGTTCATGAAGAACTCGTCCGCCTTCATCGAGATTGCCTTCGCCACCTCCTATCTGGGCGGCGTGTTTCTGCCGGTGAATTTCCGGCTGGCGGCGGACGAGGTGGCCTACATCGCCGGCAATGCCGAGGCGAAGCTGGTCTTCGCCGACGCGGAATTCCAGCCGGTGGTGCGCGACCTGCCGCATAGCGTGCTGCTGGATGCGGCGGCGCAGAAGGATATCCGCGCCCTGACCGGCGCGCCGGTCGCCATCCCGCCGCAGCGCCCGCGCCAGCCGGGCGATCTGTTCCGGCTGATGTACACCTCCGGCACGACCGATCGGCCCAAGGGGGTGATGCACACCTACGACAATTACTATTGGAAGAACATGGAGCAGACGATCTTCCTGGGGCTGACCCGGGAGGACCGCATCCTGACCGTCGGCCCGCTCTATCATGTCGGCGCCTTCGACCTGCCCGGAACAGCCACGCTGTGGGTCGGCGGCACCATGTGCATCTTGCGCGATTTCGACCCCGCCGAGATGCTGGCCGCCATCGAGCGCGAAAAGCTGACCTGCGCCTGGATGGCCCCGGTCATGCTGGGCCGCGCGCTGACCCTGGACGGGCGGCAGAAATATGATCTGACCTCCCTGCGCTGGACCATCGGCGGCGGCGAGAAGACGCCGGAAAGCCGCATCCGCGCCTTTACCGAGCTGTTTCCGAACGGTCGCTATATCGACGGCTATGGGCTGACCGAAACCTGCAGCGGCGACACGCTGATGGAGGCCGGCATGGAGATCGCCAAGATCGGCTCCACCGGCCGGCCGACGCCGCATTGCGAAATCCGCATCACCGACGATGACGGCCGGGAGGTTGCGGCCGGCATCCAGGGCGAAATCTGCGTGCGCGGGCCGAAAGTCACCAAGGGCTACTGGAAAGACCCGAAGAAGACCGAGGCCAGCTTCTATCCCGAGGGCTGGTTCCGCAGCGGCGATGTCGGCTATGTCGATGCCGACGGCTTCCTCTACATCACGGACCGCAAGAAGGACATGATCCTGTCCGGCGGCGAGAACATCGCCTCGTCGGAGGTGGAGCGCGTGATCTACCAGATGCCGCAGGTCAGCGAGGTCGCCGTGATCGGCGTTCCCGACCCGCAATGGGGCGAGAAGCCGGTCGCCGTGATCGTCCCGAAGCCGGGCCAGACCCTGGCCTATGAGGCGATGCGCGACCATTGCCGCCAGCATCTGGCCGGCTTCAAGGTGCCGAAGGAACTGCATCTGCGCGAGGCGCTGCCGCGCAACCCGTCCGGCAAGATACTGAAGCGCGTGCTGCGCGACGAATTCCTGCCCGAAGATGCCGACTAGGAGGAGGACGCCATGACACTCTCCCGCAAACTCGCCGATTTCGTCACGTCCATCGACCTTGCGACGTTGCCGCCTGACGTGGTGGAGAAGGCGCGGGTCTGTCTGCTGAACGGCTATGGCATCGGGCTCGGCTGCCACGGCACGCCCTATGCCCCGGTTGCGCGCCAGGCGGCGCTGGCGATGGATGGGGAGCGGCCCGACGGCGCCACCCTGCTGGGCGATGGCCGCAAGACCTCCATCGTCGGAGCGGCGCTGGCCAATTCCGCCCTGTTCCACGGAAGGGCGCAGGAGGATACCTGCGGCGCTGCCCATCTGGGCGCCATTATGATCCCGCTGCTGACGGCGATCATTGAAGCGCGCAACTACCCCGTCGCCCGGCTGCTGCCCGCGCTGATCGCCGGCTATGAGGTCGGCGGGCTGCTGGAAAAGGCCTATGCCGGCAAGACCACGCCGGCCGGTCTGCGCGCCTCGCCGATCTACGGCACTCTGGCGGCGGCGGCGGCCTCGGCCAAGCTGATGGGGCTGGATGCGGCGCAGACCCAGGCGGCCATCGCCAATGCGGCCAGCTTCGCCGGCGGCATTCTGCAAAGCTTCGCCGATGGCACCGACGAATGGCGCTACCAGGTCGGCATGGCCGGGCGCAACGGCTTTGTCGCGGCCGAGCTGGCGCGCGCCGGATCGGTCTCCGCGCCGCACGCCCTTGAGGGCAAGGCCGGCTTCGTGCGCGCCTTCGCCCGCACCGAGTGCGATGTCGATGCGCTGGCGGCCAGGCTGGGCAAGGAGTGGGCGATCCTGCGCGTCACCTTCAAGCCCTTCCCGGTCTGCGCCTTCAACCAGACGCCGGTCACGGCCGCGCTGGAACTGAAAAAGCAGATCGACGGTCGCAAGATCAAATCCGTGACGGTGACGATGAACCCCTACGAGACCGGCTATGCCGGCATGGATTCGGCCGGGCCGTTCACCTCCATCTCCGGCACGCTGATGAGCATTCCGTTCTGCATCGCCGCCACGCTGGAACGCGGCACGCCGACCATGCGGATGATGACGACCTATGACGATTCGGAGGTCAACGCGCTGGTCGAGCGTGTCACGCTGGTCAGCGACGAGGCGGTGCCGACCCTGTGCTGTCGCATACAGGTGACGATGCAGGATGGCGCCACCCTGGATCGCTACGAGAGCAAGACCACCGACGATTTTGCCTATGACCGGGCGACCGATTCGGCGCTGATCCGCCGGGTCGGGGCGGAGACGGATATCCCGTCCGCCGTGTATGATCGGCTGGAGGCTTTCGTCTGGGGGTTGCCGGGCGGCGATATCGGTGAGGTGCTGCGCTGCTTTGCCGCGTTGCCCGGCCTGCGCAAGGCGGCCTGATGTATGCGCAAACGCTTGATCTTCGGCGCGCGGGATATATGGTCGCACGCCGTCGCGTGAGCGGCGGTGCAGCGGCTTTCAGCGAGGGGTATGCGTGAGCGCAACCAAGGAAAAGGAACAGCAGGCGGAAAAGCCGCGACGCCGGTCGCGCGCCGAACGCAGCGAGGAAACGCGCCAGGCGCTGTTCCAGGCGGCGGCCGAGATGGTCGGTGAGCATGGCTATGCCGAGGCGTCGATCTCGCGCATCACGGCGCGCGCCAAGGTGGCGCAGGGCACCTTCTACAATTACTTCGAATCGCGCCAGGATCTGTTCGACCAGTTGCTGCCGGCCCTGGGCGAGAAGATGCTGGCCTATATTCGCGGCCGGATGGGCGACACCACCGGGCCGGAGCGCGAGGAGCGGCGCATCCGCGCCTATTTCGACTTCCTGCAGGAATATCCGGAATTCTACCGCATCCTTTACGAGGCCGAGACGCTGGCCCCGACCGCGCACAAGCAGCATATCGAAGCCACCGCCGGCGGCTATACCCGCGCCCTGGAGCGTAGCTGGGAGCGCGGCGAGATGCCGGATTTCGAGAGGCGGGAGCTTGAGGTCATCGCCTATATGCTGCTGGCCGCGCGCGGGTATCTCAGCATGAAATACGGTTTCGCCGACGATCGGCCCGGCCACCTGCCGGAATGGGTGGTGACCGCCTATATGAAATTCGTTCGCCACGGCCTGTACGACGTCGAGACGCCGGACAAGCCGTAGCGCCCCCCCTCCCTGACCCTCCCCCGCAAGGGGGG
>NZ_LPXN01000130.1 GCF_001618175.1 Oceanibaculum pacificum
GGCCGTCTCGAAGCATAGGGCGGCTTATGTCATCCCCGCCCGTTCCTCCAGCAATTCCTGGTAAATCGCGATGGTGCGGGCGCACATGAGCTGCTTGCTGTAGTTCTGCCGCACATGCTCCATGGCGCGGGCGGCCCAGGCGGCGCGCTCCTCGCCGGCCAGGGCGAGGGCCTGGCGCAGGGCGGCGGCCAGCGCCTTGGGATCGTCGGCGGGGACCAGCCAGCCGGTCTGGCCCGGCAGCACCGTCTCCGCCACGCCGCCATGGTTGGAGCCGACCACCGGCCGCCCCAGCGCCTGCGCTTCCACCGAGACGCGGCCGAAGCCCTCCGGCTCGGTCGAGGCGGATACCACCACGTCGGACAGCATGTAGGCGGCCGGCATGTCGCGGCATTCGCCGGCAAAGCGCACGGAGCTCTTCAACTCCAGCTTTTCGACCGTGGCCTCCAGCTCCTCCCGGTAGGCGACGCGGCCCTGGTCGGAGCCGACCAGCACCGCCAGCGCCGGCACGTCGCGCAATTCCGCCATCGCCTGGATCAGCACAGCCTGGCCCTTCCAGCGGGTCAGCCGGCCGGGCAGCATGACGACCGGCACGCCATCCTCGAGTCGCCAGGCCTCGCTGAGCTGGATCATCCGTTCGGCGCTGACCAACTCGGGGTCGAACCGGTCGAGATCGACGCCGCGCGGGATCACGCGCATCAGGTTTGGGTCGATCTTGTAATTCTCCGCAATGTGCCGGCCAATGAAGTTGGAGATGGCGATCACCCGGTCACCGCGCGTCATCACCGAATTGTACCAGCGCTTCACCGGGCCGGTGATCTTGTAAGGGGCGTGGAACGAGGTGACGAAGGGCGTTCCCGTGCGCCGCGTTGCCCAATAGGCGCTCCAGGCCGGGGCGCGGCTGCGGGCATGCACGATATGCACACCATATTCCTGGATCAGCCGCGCCAGCTCGCGGGCGTTGGTGCGCATGCGGAACGGGTTCTTGGAGTCCAGCGGCAGGGTGATGTGGGTTGCGCCTGCGCGCTCCAGTTCACGCACCATCGGGCCGCCGCTGGAGGCGACGAGGGCGCGCCAGCCGGCCTGCACCAGGGCGTCGGCCATATCCACGGTGCCGCGCTCCACGCCGCCTGTCACCAGGCCGGGCAGCACCTGCAAGACGGTCGGTGGGTTGCCCCGCTGGCTGTTTTCGGTTTCGATCATCGCTCGTCCAGATTGGCCTTGTTCCGCAACACCCGGTTCTTATCCATGAATTCCGCTTCCTTCGATACCCTAGTCCGCCCCGATGGGGAAAGCCTCGCCTATCGCCGCATCCGGGGCAGCGCTTCCGCAGCGACGCCGGGCATCGTGTTTCTGGGCGGTTTCAAGTCCGACATGACCGGCACCAAGGCGCTGGCGCTGGAGGCCTTAGCACAGGATCGGGGGCTGGATTTCCTGCGCTTCGACTATTTCGGCCATGGGGCCTCCAGCGGATCGTTCGAGGATGGCAGCATCGGCCGCTGGGCCGAGGATTCCGTCGCAGCCCTGGATGCGCTGACCGAGGGGCCGCAGATACTGGTCGGCTCCTCCATGGGCGGCTGGCTGATGCTGCTGACGGCGCTGGCCCGGCCGGAGCGGATCGCCGGGCTGGTCGGCATCGCCGCCGCGCCGGATTTCACCGAGGATCTCATGTGGGCCGAATTCTCCGAGGATGTACGCCGCCAGATCATGACCGAGGGCCGCTACGAACGCCCGTCCGAGTATAGCGACGATCCCTACATCATCACCCGCAAGCTGATCGAGGATGGCCGCAACCATCTGCTGCTGCGCGGGCCGATCGCGCTCGCCTGCCCGGTCCGCCTGCTGCACGGCATGCGCGACCCCGACGTGCCCTGGCAGGTCTCCACTCGCCTCGCCGAAGCGCTGACCGGCGACGATGTGTCGGTGACGCTGGTGAAGGACGGCGACCACCGATTGTCCCGTGAGCAGGATCTGGCGCTGTTGCGCCGAACGGTGGGAGAGTTGGTCGAATAGAGCCGATGCCTCTCCCCTTCTCCTTCGTCAGGGCCAAACCAAGGTGACAATTTATACTATGTGTCATTCCCGGTCTTGTGCCGGGAATCCAAGGCCCAGCTTACTCAGCCGACATCCAGTAAGCGGAGGCCTGGACCCCCGGCACAAGGCCGGGGGTGACGGACTGGAGGGGTTGCATAGACGGGAAGCGAGGGTTTTCTTATCGGAAACCTAAGCTGCCGCCGGCACGTCGGCTGTCTTCAGCGCCTTGGCCTGGCGCTTTTCCAGCGCTTTCACGTCGAAGCCTTCGATCATCTCGTGGAACTGGCGGTACCAGTTGATCTCCGCCTTCAGGTGCAAAAACACCGAGCCGAGGCCGATGGCGGCGCGGTCCATCAGCACGAACTCGCGCGGCGGGGCGACGCCGCCGATGCGGCGCAGCTCGGCATGGACCTTCTCCGCGACCGAGCGGCCATACAGGCCGTCATTGGTCTCCTGGATCGGGCGCTGCCTGTCCTCCATCAGCGGGGCGTAGACGAAGCGCGCCCAGAGGTTCAGCACCTCGATCTTCTCCTTGGTCAAATTCTCGAAGCCCCAGATCGTGTAGGCATGCACCGCGAGGTCGTCGTCACCGGTCTGCAAGGCCTTGTAGAGGTCGATGACGCCCTCCACGAAGCTGGGCTTGAAGATGCGCACGCAGCCGAAATCCAGCAGATTCACGCTGCCATCCTCGCGCACCGAGTAATTGCCCAGATGCGGGTCGCCATGGATGGCGCCGTAGAAATAGAACGGCACATACCAGGCGCGGAACATGTTCAGCGCGACCCGGTTGCGAAATTCCAGCTCGCGGTCGACCACGCCCAGCAGCGGCCCGCCCTCCAGCCAGCTCATGCTGAGCAGCCGCTTGGTCGAGAGCGGCAGTTCCGTGACCGGCACATGCACGCCGTCCTCGGCTTCCAGCATCAGCGCGTAGAGCGCCATGTGCCGGGCCTCCAGCGCGTAGTCCAGCTCCTCGCGCAGCCGGGCGGACAGCTCGTCATAGATGCGCGCGGTGGAGATCGCCTTGTCGTAGCGCTCATAGACCGACATGGCGAGCTTGAGCTGCCGCAGATCGGCCTCCACGGCGGATTGCATGTCGGGATATTGCAGCTTGCAGGCCAGCGCCCGGCCGTCCTTGGTGGTGGCGCGATGCACCTGGCCCAGCGAGGCGGCAGCGGCGGCCTCGGCCTCGAAGCTGCCGAACTTGGCGCGCCAGTCCGGCCCCAGCTCGGCCGCCATGCGGCGTTTCACGAACAGCCAGCCCATCGCCGGGGCGTTGGATTGCAGCTGCTGCAGCTCGCGGGCATATTCCTCCGGCAGCGCGTCGGGAATGGTGGCCAGGATCTGCGCCACTTTCATCAACGGGCCTTTCAGCCCGCCCAGCGCCTGCTTCAGCCCCTCGGCATGCTCCGCCTTGTCTAGCTTCAGCCCCAGATAACGCTCGCCGGCCAGCCGGGCCGCCAGCGTGCCGACGCGCGTGCCGACCTGCACATAGCGCCGGGCACGGCCGCCGAGTCTGTTGTCTTCATTCTCGGACATGAGGCTCTGACTTTCTGTATGTGTCATGCCCGGACCTGATCCGGGCATCCAGGGGCGGTGCCCTGCCTGTCATTGCCGGGTCAAGTCCGGCAATGACAGGCTGACTGGCCCCTATTCCATCGCTTCCAGCTCGTCGATCATGCCGGCGATCATGGACAGGCCCTTGGCCCAGAAATCCGGGTCGGCGGCGTTCAGGCCGAAGGGGGCCAGCAGCTCCTTGTGGCGCAGCGTGCCGCCGGCCTTCAGCATGTCCAAGTAGCGCTCGGCGAAGCCCGTCTCCGCCTCCCGGTAGACCGCGTAGAGCGAGTTCACCAGGCAGTCGCCGAAGGCGTAGGCGTAGACATAGAACGGCGAATGGATGAAGTGCGGGATATAGGCCCAGTAATAGCGGTAATCGTCATCGAACCGCAGCGCCGGCCCCAGGCTCTCGCGCTGGATGTCCATCCAGATGTCGCTGATCTTCTCCGGCGTCAGCTCGCCCTCGCGGCGGGCGGCATGCACGCGGGTCTCGAAGAAATGGAAGGCGATCTGGCGGACCACCGTGTTCAGCATGTCCTCCACCTTGGAGGCTAGCATGGCCTTGCGCTTGGCCGGATCGGTCTGGCCCTTCAGCATGGCCTGGAAGGTCAGCATCTCGCCGAACACGCTGGCGGTCTCCGCCAGGGTCAGCGGCGTGCCGGATTGCAGATGGCCCTGCGCGCCGGCCAGCACCTGGTGCACGCCATGCCCCAGCTCATGCGCCAGCGTCATCACGTCGCGCGCGCGGCCCTGGTAGTTCAGCAGGATGTAGGGATGCGCGCTTGGCACCACCGGGTGGGCGAACGCACCCGAGGCCTTGCCGGCGCGGGCCGGTGCGTCGATCCAGCCCTCGTCGAAGAAGCGGCGGCCGATATCGGCCATGCGCGCATCGAAGCCGGCATAGGCGGTCAGCACCGTCTCGCGCGCTTCGGTCCAGGGAATCAGCCGGTCGGCATCGTTCGGCAGGGGGGCGTTGCGGTCCCAGTAATCCAGCTTGTCGACGCCGAACCATTTGGCCTTCAGCGCGTAATAGCGGTGCGACAGAAGCGGATAGTGCGCGCGCACCGTCTCGGTCAGCGCCGCCACCACCTCATCCTCGATCTGGTTGGCGCGGTTGCGGGCCGAAACCGGGGCGGGGTAGCGCCGCCAGCGATCCTCGATCTCCTTTTCCTTGGCCAGCGTGTTGGTGACCAGGGCGAACAGCCGGCCCTGGCCGCGCAGCGTAGCGCCCAGCGACTTCGCCGCCTCGCGCCGCTCCTCGGTCTTGCGGCTGGTCAGCTTCTCCAGGATCTGGGTGACGGTAAGCTCCTTGCCCTTGAAGGGGAAGCGCATGCCGGCCAGCGTCTCGTCGAACAGGCGGTTCCAGGCGGCGCGGCCGGCGACTTCCTTCTCGTGCAGCAGCTTTTCCAGCTCGTCGGACAGCTGATGGTCGCGAAACACCCGCAGATCGCGCAGCCAGGCGGCATAGCGCGCCAGTTCCGGGGCTTTCAGCTTTTCCGCGAGATCGGCTTCCTCTATGCGGTTCAGCTCCAGCGTGAAGAACAGCAGGCGGGTGGAGATATCGGTCACCCGCTCAATGACGGACTGGTAGAAGCGCCCCACTTCCGGATCGCTCATATCGCCGGAATGCACCAGCTGGGCGTAGCTGGCCACGCGGCTCAGCACCTCGTCGATACGCTCATATTCGGCGACGGCCCCACCCAGGGCGGCCCCGTCCAACGTGGCGATCTTGCCGGCATGGGCGGACTCGAACTGCGCGGCGGCGGCCTCGGCCTTGTCCATGTCCGCCTTCAGCGCCGGGGCGTCGGGGCCGGCATATAGATCCTCCAGCCGCCATTCCGGCAGATGCCCCAGGGATGCGCTCAGATCGTCGTCGCGTTCGGCAGCTACCGCCATAATTCACTCCATTGTTGTGCTAGCAATATGGTGAGCCTTGCCGGAACGCCAAGCACGGGCAAAACTTCAAGCAATTCGAAGGTCGGCCCCCATCTAAGTTCGAACGTCCGACCGCGAACAGGGAGGAAACGTGGCCATCATCGATTATCGGACTGCCCAGAACCTCGCCCTCATGTTTTTCGACCAGGCGGAGCAGATGGGCGACAAGCCCTTCCTCTGGGCCAAGCAGGAGGGCGCCTATAAACCCCTGAGCTGGCGCGAGGTCGACCGCCAGGTGCGCTGCCTGGCGCGGGCCTTGAAGGCGCAGGGCGTGGGACCGGGCGACCGGGTGGTCATCGTCTCGGAGAACCGGCCGGAATGGGCCATCGCCGACCTGGCGATCATCGCCTGCGGCGCGGTCACCGTGCCGGCCTATGTGACCAACACGGTCGCCGACCATCTCTACATCCTGGAGAATTGCGGGGCCAAGGGGCTTATCTGCTCGACATCGAAGCTGCTGGCCAACGCGCTGCCGGCGGCGGTGCACTCGGCGCATTGCGTCTTCGCCATCGGTCTGGAGGAGCCGGAGAACCGGCCGGAGGGCAATCTGCGCTTCCAGACCTGGCGGCAGGCGCTGCAGCAGGGCGAGGCGATGGAGGACGATGTGCGCGCCCTGGCCGCGGTGCGCCAGCGCAACGACCTTGCCTGCATCATCTACACATCAGGCACCGGCGGCGCGCCGAAGGGCGTGATGCTGAGCAACCGGGCGATGTTCACCAACCTGCTCAGCGCCTACGATTTGCTGGCCGAATTCGGGCTGGGGCATGAGGTGTTCCTGTCCTTCCTGCCGCTTTCGCATTCCTATGAGCATACTTGCGGCCTGTTCTTCCCGATCTCCATCGGCGCGGAAATCTATTATGCCGAGGGGGCGGACACGCTGGCCGCCAACCTCCAGGAGGCGCGGCCGACCATCATGACGGCGGTGCCCCGGCTCTATGAGGTGCTGCATGGCCGCATCCTGGCCGGGGTGCAGCGGGCCGGCGGCAAGAAGCTCGATCTGTTCATGAAAGCGCTGGAACTGGGCCGCAAGCGCATCGAGCGGCCGCAGGAACTGACGCTGGG
The DNA here is from genome assembly GCF_001618175.1 of Oceanibaculum pacificum. Classification (GTDB taxonomy): domain Bacteria; phylum Pseudomonadota; class Alphaproteobacteria; order Oceanibaculales; family Oceanibaculaceae; genus Oceanibaculum; species Oceanibaculum pacificum. The sequence goes on from NZ_LPXN01000130.1 coordinate 6,583, forward strand.
CGAGAAATTGCAGAACCTGCTGCTCGACCTGCTGGTCCGGCGCAAGGTGAAGCAGCGCATGGGCGGCCGGCTGAAGACCTTCATCTCTGGCGGCGCGCCGCTGAATTACGAGGTCGGCATCTTCTTCCTGTCGCTCGGCGTCAAGCTATGCCAGGGCTACGGCCAGACCGAGGCGGCGCCGGTGATCGCCTGCAACCGGCCGTTCCGCATCAAGATCGAGACCGTCGGCCCGCCGCTGCTGGGCGTCGAGGTGAAGATCGCCGAGGATGGGGAAATCCTGGCGCGCGGCGATTTCATCATGGATGGCTATTGGGACGATCCGGAAGCCACCGAACGCACCGTCGTCGGCGGCTGGCTGCACACCGGCGATGTCGGCGAGATCGATGCCGACGGCTATATCAGGATAACCGACCGCAAGCGCGACATCATCGTGATTTCCGGTGGCGACAATATCTCGCCGCAGCGGGTCGAGGGCTTCCTGACGCTGCAGCCGGAAATCTTCCAGGCGATGGTCTATGGCGACAAGCGGCCCTACCTGGTTGGGCTGATCGTCCCGGCGCAGGATTTCGTGGAGCGCTACGCCAAGCAGAACGGCACAGCGCCCGACCTGGCGCAGCTGGCGGGCGACAAGGGCTTCCGCAGCGCCATCGCCGAGGTGATCGACCGGGTCAACAAGAACATGTCGCAGCTGGAGAAGGTGCGCCGCTTCCTGATCGCGACCGAGCCCTTCACCACCGACAACCACATGATGACCCCGACCCTGAAGATCCGCCGCCACGCCATCCGCAAGGAGTATGGCGACCGGCTCGACGCGCTGTACGAAGGCAAGGGGGCTTGATCCATATCGCCGGCGTCTCGAAGCATAAGGCGGCATCCCTCTTCATCGCTTCCATCGGCAAGGAATATTTTCGATGAGCAAGACCCTGTTCTGCTTCGGCCTGGGCTATGTCGCAGAGCGGCTGGCGCGGCGGCTGATGGCGCAGGGCTGGCGCGTTGGCGGCACGGCGCGGGACGAGGCCAAGCGGGCGGCGTTGCGGGCGCAGGGCATCGAGGCGCAGGGCTTCGATGACGCGTTGCCGGAGGGCGTGACGCACATCCTGTCCTCAATCCCGCCGGCGGACGGGCGCGACCCGGTGTTGGCGCTGCATGGCGCCGATCTGCGGGCGCTGCCGGGGTTGCGCTGGGCGGGCTATCTGTCCACCACGGGGGTCTATGGCGAGAAGGAGGGCGGCTGGGTCGACGAGCAGACGCCGCTGAGCGCCTCCACGCCGAGCGGCCAGGCGCGGGTGGCGGCGGAGGCGGAATGGCGCTCCAGCGGCCTGCCTGTGCATTTCTTCCGGCTGGCCGGCATCTACGGTCCGGGGCGCAGCGCCATCGAGCAGCTGCGCGCCGGCACCGCCCGGCGCATCGTGAAGCCGGGGCAGGTGTTCAATCGCATCCACGCCGACGATATCGGCAGCGTGCTGATCGCCTCCCTGGACCGCCCGGACCCAGGAGCGGCCTATAATCTGGCCGATGACGAGCCGGCTTCCTCGGCCGACGTGATCGCTTACGCCGCCGGGCTGCTGGGCATTGAGCCGCCGCCGGAAATCCCGTTCGAGCAGGCCGAGCTGTCGCCGATGGGCCGGGCCTTCTATTCGGAGAATAAGCGCGTCTCCAACGCCCGGCTGAAACGCGACCTCGGCGTGGCGCTGGCCTATCCCACCTATCGCGAGGGGCTGGCGGCGATCCTTACGGAAAGACCTGCCTGAGCAGCGCCACGCTGCCGATGCCGACAATGATGGCGACCAGTTCCTGCCTGGTCACCCGAATGGCGATGACCGCCAGCAGCAGGCCCAGCGCCTCGATCCAGCCGGAGGCGAAGACGGCCGGGGCGACCACGGCGGCGATGACCGCGCCGGGGATGCTTTTCAACCAGGCTTCGACCCGGCCGGACAGCGGAACGAAGCGCATCAGCCAGAAGCCGCCGGCCCGCGTGGCGTAGGTGATCGCCGTCATGGCCAGGATGGTGTAGAGGGCGACGGAGTCAATTGACATGATCGCCCTCCTTGTAGCGCAGCAGGCCGGTCAGCGAACCGACGAAGCCGCCGATCAATATGTACCAGTGCCCCGGCACCAGGTAGGAGGCCAGGATCGCGGTGCCGGCCGCCACGCCCCAGGGCAGCAGATCGCCCTTGCCCTTCCACATCGCGGCCAGCAGCGCGCCGAAGAAGATCGGCAGCAGCACGTCCAGCCCGTAAACCCTGGGGTCGCCGACCATCGACCCCATGCCGTAGCCGATGGCGGCCGAGGCGACCCAGCCGACATACAGCGCCAGGCCGCTGCCCAACAGGAAGGCGGCGTCGCGATAGCCGTTGAAATACTCCTTCATCGCCATCGCCCAATTGCCGTCGGTCAGGAAGAAGAAGGAGCCATAGGCCTGTTTCGTGCTGATCCGGGTGAACCAGGGCCGCATCGACGCGCCCATCAGCAGCATGCGGGAGTTCACCGCCAGCGTGGCGATCAGGATCGGCAGCACCGGCAGCGGGGCGGCCCAGAGCTGGATGGCGATGAGCTGCGAGGCTCCGGCGAAGACCGTGGCGCTCATCAGCACCGTCTCGGCCAGGCTGAGGCCGGCGTCGCGCGCCAGCACGCCATAGACCGCGCCGAAGACGATGCTGCTCAGCACCAGCGGAATCATCTTGCGAGCGCCATACAGCGCCCCGTCGAGCGTGAAGGGGATCGGGTCGCGCGGGGACATGCCGGCCTATCGGGTTGTTCGGATAGGGCAAATCCATCCGCCCGGCCGTCGCTTGTCAATTGCGATATTGTCGGGGTGCCAATTCTTCAGGCCTGATGCGCGCCAAACATTTGCGTTTGCGAGCATTTTTCCGCGCCGCACCCTTCACAAACGCGCTGGGGACGGGCATTGTTTCGAGCGCCGATAAGGCGGGATACGCTGATGGAGGGGCGTCTTGGGCATGATCGTTGCAATTCCGAAGGAGCGCCGGGCCGGGGAGACGCGGGTTGCCGCCTCCGTGGATACCGTGAAAAAGCTCATCGGCCTCGGGCTGGAGGTCGTGGTGGAGAAAGGCGCGGGCATCGACGCGGCGGTGACCGACGACGCCTACAAGGCCGCCGGCGCCAGCATCGCCAAGGACGCCAAGGCGACCCTGGAAAAAGCCGATATCGTGCTGAAGGTGCAGCGCCCGACCGGCAGCGACGAGAAGATCGACGAGATCGCGCTGATGAAACAGGGTGCCGTGCTGTGCTGCATCTTGAACGCCTATAACGACAAGCCGCTGGTCGAAGCGCTGGCGGCGAAGAAGATCACCACTTTCGGCATGGAATTCGTGCCGCGCATCACCCGCGCGCAGTCGATGGACGTGCTGTCCAGCCAGTCCAACCTGGCCGGCTACAAGGCGGTGCTGGACGGCGCGTCGGAATTCGGCCGCGCCTTCCCGATGATGATGACGGCTGCCGGTACCATCCCGCCGGCCCGCGTGATGATCATGGGCGTCGGCGTCGCCGGGTTGCAGGCTATCGCGACGGCCCGCCGTCTGGGCGCCATCGTCAGCGCCACCGACGTGCGCGCCGCCACCAAGGAGCAGGTGGAGAGCCTGGGCGCCACCTTCGTCATGGTCGACAGCGAGGAGGCGAAGCAGGCCGAGACCGCCGGCGGCTACGCCAAGGAGATGAGCGAGGATTACAAGAAGCAGCAGGCCGCGCTGATCGCCGAGACGCTGAAGAAGCAGGACATGGCGATCTGCACCGCGCTGATCCCCGGCCGCAAGGCGCCGATTCTGATCACCGCCGAGATGGTCGCCTCGATGAAGCCGGGCTCGGTCATCGTCGATCTGGCGGTCGAGCAGGGCGGCAATTGCGAGCTGTCGGAGCCGGGCAAGGTTGTGAACAAGAACGGCGTGAAGATCGTCGGCCATCTGAACGTGCCGGGCCGGCTGCCGGTCGACGCCAGCCAGCTCTACGCCAAGAATTTGCTGAATTTCGTGACCCTGCTGATCGACAAGGACAGCAAGGCCCTGAAGATCGACCTCGAAGACGAGATCGTGAAGGGCACGCTGGTCACCAAGGATGGCGAGATCGTCCACCCCGCGCTGAAGCCTGCCTGAGGGGGAAATCATGGAAAACCAGAAATTCATCGATCAGGCGAGCGACCTGGCGAACGCCGCCTCCGACCTCGCCGAACAGGCCGCGCTGCTGGCCAATGAGGCGACCAAGCTGCCGGCCACCCTGGCGGGCAGCGGCGGCAACGAATTCGTGCTGCTGCTGACCGTCTTCGTGCTGGCCTGCTTCGTCGGCTATTACGTGGTCTGGCGGGTGACGCCGGCCCTGCATTCGCCGTTGATGGCGGTCACCAACGCGGTTTCCTCGGTCATCATCGTCGGCGCGCTGATCGCCGCCGGGCCGGCCGAGGTGAATTTCGCCAAGGTGATGGGGTTCTTCGCCGTCGTGCTGGCCTCGGTCAACATATTCGGCGGATTCATCGTGACCCAGCGCATGCTGGCCATGTTCAAGAAAAAGCCGAAGTGAGGCGGGGGAACAGCCCATGAGCGATACCTACGCAGCCCTTCTCTACCTGGTCGCCAGCATCTGCTTCATCATGGCGTTGCGCGGCCTGTCGCATCCCAGCAGCAGCCGGCAGGGCAATATTTTCGGCATGGTCGGCATGGCGATTGCCATCCTCACCACGCTGGCGCTGCCGGACGTGATGTCCTACGGTACCATCCTGGCCGGCATCGTCATCGGCGGGGCCATCGGCACCTTCATCGCCTACAAGATCCAGATGACGGCGCTGCCGCAGCTTGTCGCGGCGTTCCACAGCCTGGTCGGCCTGGCGGCGGTGTTCGTGGCGGTCGCCGCCTTCTACAGCCCGGAAAGCTATGGCATCGGCATACGCGGCGACATCGCCGTCGGCAGCCTGATCGAGATGAGCCTGGGCGTAGCCATTGGCGCCATCACCTTCACCGGCTCGATCATCGCCTTCGGCAAGCTGCAGGGGCTGATCACCGGCAAGCCGCTGATCTTCCCGCTGCAACACCCGCTGAACGCCCTCCTGGGCATCCTGCTGGTGGTGCTGGTGGTGTGGCTCTGCGCCACCCAGTCGACCACCGCCTTCTGGCTGATCGTCATTGTAGGCTTCGCGCTGGGCCTGCTGCTGATTCTGCCCATCGGCGGCGCGGACATGCCGGTCGTCATCTCGATGCTGAACTCCTATTCCGGCTGGGCGGCGGCGGGCATCGGCTTCACCCTGCATAACAGCCTGCTGATCGTCACCGGCGCGCTGGTCGGCGCGTCGGGCGCCATCCTCAGCTACATCATGTGCAAGGGGATGAACCGCTCGATCTTCAACGTTATCCTGGGCGGTTTCGGCGGCGAGACGGCGGCGGCCGCCGCCGGCGGGCCGGACGGCGACCGCACGGTGAAGGCGGGCAGCGCCGACGATGCGGCCTTCATCATGAAGAACGCCTCCTCGGTGGTCATCGTGCCGGGCTACGGCATGGCGGTCGCCCAGGCGCAGCACGCGCTGCGCGAGATGGCCGACCTTTTGAAGCATGAGGGCGTGAAGGTGCGCTACGCCATCCACCCGGTGGCGGGCCGCATGCCGGGCCATATGAACGTGCTGCTGGCGGAAGCCAACGTGCCCTATGACGAGGTGTTCGAGTTGGAGGAGATCAACCGCGACTTCTCCTCCACCGACGTCGCCTTCGTCATCGGCGCCAACGACGTGACCAACCCGGCTGCCAAGACCGACCCGGCCAGCCCGATCTACGGCATGCCGATCCTGGAGGTAGACAAGGCCAAGACCGTTCTGTTCATCAAGCGCTCCATGGCGTCGGGCTATGCCGGCGTGGAGAACGAGCTGTTCTTCCGCGACAACACCATGATGCTGTTCGGCGACGCCAAGGCGATGTGCGAGCAGATCGTGAAGGCGATGGAAGCGCTGTAAGCGCGGCTATATTTACTGAACTGAAAAGCCCCCGCCAGCGCTGGCGGGGGCTTTTGTTTTTCGCCCGCTATTCCGGGCACACGCATGCGGCGGGGCGGTGCTCCAACGGTTTAATAAGCCTGCACCAACTCCCCGTGGCGGGTGCAGTCGGGCGCGGCGAGGTCGAGGAAGCAGTCGGTGATTTCCTCCGGCGTGCGCAGGCTCATCGGGTCTTCGCCGGGCATTGCCTGGGCGCGCATGCTGGTGCGGATCGGGCCGGGATTGACCAGATTGACCTTCACATTGGTCTGCTCCAGCTCGTCGGCATAGGACAGGACCAGCGTGTTCAGCGCCGCCTTGGTGGTGCCGTACAGGCCCCAGAACGCCTTGCCCTTGGCAGCGCCCGAGCTGACGAAGATGGCCCGGCCGGCATCCGATGCGCGCAGCAGTGGGTCCATCGAGCGGATCAGCCGGAAATTCGCGGTGAGGTTCACCGTCAGCACCCGGTCCCACTGCTTCAGCGCGATATGCGGCACCGGTGTCAGGTCGCCCAGCAGCCCGGCATTGCCGACCAGCACGTCGAGCCGGCCGAAACGCTCATGGATCGCGGCGCCAAGCTGCTCGATTTTGTCCAACTCCTGCAGGTCGAGCGGCACCAGCGTGGCGGTGCCGCCGGCCGCGCGAACCTCGTCGTCGATCTCCTCCAGCGCGCCCTCGGTGCGGGCGGTGAGGATCAGATGCGCGCCCTCGGCGGCGTAGCGCTTGGCGATGGCCGCGCCGATACCGCGGCTGGCGCCGGTCACAAGGGCGATGCGCCCGGCAAGGCGTCCGGTCTGGGTCATGGTCACTCTGTCGGAAAAGTTAAGCCGCCGGTTCGGTCAGCAGGGAGAGTTGCGCGGGATTGTCGCCATCGGTCTCGAAATCGGTCAGGCCGATGGGATATTCCCCGGTGAAGCAGGCGTCGCAGAATTGCGGCGCGTCATTGTCGCGCGCCGGCAGATCCATGGCGCGATACAGCCCGTCGATGGAAATGAAGGCCAGGCTGTCGACGCCGATGACCTTGGCCATGCCCTCGACATCGTAATTATGCGCCAGCAGCTTCTCCTTCTGCGGCGTGTCGACGCCGTAGAAGCAGGCATTGGTGGTGGGCGGGCTGGCGATGCGCATATGCACTTCCGTCGCCCCGGCATTGCGCACCATCTCGACGATTTTCTTCGAGGTGGTGCCGCGCACGATGGAATCGTCCACCAGCACCACGCGCTTGCCTTCGATCTGCATGCGGTTGGCGTTGTGCTTGCGCTTCACGTCGTAATGCCGGATCTGGTCGGTCGGCTGGATAAAGGTGCGGCCGACATAATGGTTGCGGATGATGCCCAGCTCGAACGGCAAGCCCGATTCGGCGGCGTAGCCGATGGCGGCGGGCACGCCGGAATCCGGCACCGGCACGATCACGTCGGCGTCGACATGGCTCTCGCGCGCCAGCTCCATGCCGATCTTCTTGCGCGCCTCATAGACCGAATGGCCTTCGACATTGCTGTCGGGCCGCGCGAAGTAAATGTACTCGAACACGCAGAAGCGCTTGCGGGAGGCCGGGAACGGGCGATGGCTGGTCACCCCGTCCTCGTTCAGCACCACGATCTCGCCCGGCTCGATATCGCGCACGAACTCCGCGCCGATGATGTCGAAGGCGCAGGTCTCGGAGGCCAGGATATGCGCCTCGCCCAGCTTGCCCAGCACCAGCGGGCGCACGCCGTTGGGGTCGCGCACGCCGATCAGCGCGCGGTCGGTCAAGGCGACCAGGGAGTAAGCGCCCTCCACCTGGCGCAGCGCGTCGATCAGCCGGTCCAGGACAGAAGCGCCCTGCGAGGTGGCGATCAGATGGATGATGGTCTCGGTGTCGGTGGTGGACTGGAACAGGCAACCGCGCTTGACCAGCTGGCGGCGCAGCTTCAGCGCGTTGGTCAGATTGCCGTTATGGCCGATGGCCAGCCCGCCGAATTCGAAATCGGCGAACAGCGGCTGCACGTTGCGCAGCAGCGTCTCGCCGGTCGTGGCGTAGCGGTTATGGCCGATGGCGGCATAGCCGGCCAGCCCCGCCATGGTGCTGGGCGAGGAGAAGATTTCCGACACATGTCCCAGCCCGCGAAAGGCGCTGAACCGCCGCCCGTCATAGGCGACGATGCCGCTGGCCTCCTGTCCGCGATGCTGCAGGGCGTGCAGCCCCAGGGCGGTATGCGCGGCGGCGTCGTGGGTGCCGTAGATGCCGAAGATCGCGCATTCCTCGCGCAGATGGTCGCCATCCTCGCTTTCGGGTTGCTCGAAGGGGTTGGTGGTCATCATCGCATCATCCTGCCTGGCATGGTCGGCGTGGGAGGGAATGGCGGTCGTTCGATCTGTGGTCTGCGGCATCGAAAATAGGCTCCGGCGCGCCTGCGGGGCGCTCGTTCCGTCACTGATTTTTCTGGATTAGGCGATCCAAATTCTGCCGTTCGTCGGTCTTATACCCTGAGCTTGGCTGCGACGCATCGTCTTTCCGTTCCGGCGCTTTCGGCGGCGGGCTGACCAGCTGGTCGTACATCTCCTGCTTCAGGCGCTGCTCCGCCTGGCGACGGGTCGCCTCGGCCTGCGCCTCCGCGCTGTTGCGCGCCTCAGAGGGCACCAGAGCCATCAGCGTGTTCGCGCCGCGCTCGATCAGCGGCATGGTCTTGGCATTGCGAATCCAGTCCGGGCGCTCCGGCTCGGCCACCGCCCAGTCGAGCACCAGATAGGCCAGGCACACCAGCACAGCCCCCCGCGCCAGGCCGAACAGGAAGCCCAGCGAGCGGTCCACGGCGTTCAGCGCGCTGCCCTTCACGGTACTGGCCAGCATGCTGCTGACAATAGATAGGATGACGAGGGCCACAATGAAGAGGCCGGCCCCTGCGACAATATCGGCAATCATGTCGATGCCGATCAGCTCGCGCGCATAGGGCCGCACATATTTGAAGCCGTAGAGCGTGGCGAAGGCGGCACCCACCCAGGCGCCGACCGACAGCACCTCGCGCACGAAACCGCGGAAAAAGGCCAGCAGGCCGGACAGCACGACGATGCCGATGACGATCAGGTCGGTGGCGTTGATCGGTAACTGATCCATGGTCCCTTGGGGTCCCTTAGCCTCGGTTGGCGCGCGGAATCCGCCGCGCATGTCCGCCATCGTCCAGCAGCAGCGTCAGTTCTGACAGCTGCGCCAGCTCCGTCATTTCGATATCCACGCCGCCCTTGGCCGCCTTCTTGCGCCGCGCCGGCATCAGCGCCCGGCCGAAGCCCAGCTTGGCGGCTTCCTTCAGGCGGGTGTCCATCTGGCTGACCGCGCGGACCTCGCCGGACAGGCCGATCTCGCCGAACACCACCGCGTCCTTCGGCACCGGCACGCCGGTCAGCGAGGAGACCAGGGCGGCGGCGACCGCCAAATCCATCGCCGGCTCGGCGATCTTCAACCCGCCGGCGACGTTCAGGAACACATCGGCCCCGGCCATCTCGACGCCGCAGCGCGCCTCCAGCACCGCCATGACCATGGCCAGCCGGCCACTGTCCCAGCCAACCACCGTGCGGCGCGGGGTGGAGAAAGGGGAGGGGGCGACCAGCGCCTGCACCTCCACCAGCACCGGGCGGCTGCCCTCCATGCCGGCGAACACGGCGGCCCCGGAGACATCCTGCCGGCGGTCGGCCAGAAACAGCTCGGACGGGTTGGCGACCTCGACCAGGCCGCCATCGGTCATCTCGAACACGCCGATCTCGTCGGTGGCGCCATAGCGGTTCTTCACCGCGCGCAGGATGCGGAACTGGTGGCCGCGCTCGCCCTCGAAATACAGCACCGTGTCGACCATGTGCTCCAGCACCTTCGGGCCGGCGATCATGCCTTCCTTGGTGACATGGCCGACCAGCACCACGGTGAAGCCGCGCCGCTTGGCGGTGCGGATCAGCTCCTGCGCACTGGCGCGGACCTGGGCCACGGTGCCGGGCGCGGAATCCAGGTTGTCGACGAACATGGTCTGGATCGAATCGATCACCACCACGTCGGGCGCGTCGGCACTGTCCAGCGAGGCGAGGATATCGCGCATCGCCGTGGCCGAGGCCAGCATGACCGGCGCGTCGCCGACATTCAGCCGCAAGGCGCGCAGGCGGATCTGGTCGACCGATTCCTCGCCGGAGATGTAGGCCGCCTTGCCGCCGCGCGCCAGACTGGCGGTGGCCTGCAGCAGCAGTGTGGATTTGCCGATGCCGGGGTCGCCGCCGATCAGGATGGCGGAGCCGGGAACCAGGCCGCCGCCGGTCACCCTGTCCAGCTCGACGATGCCGGTGGTGCGGCGCGGCGGCGGGGCGCTCATGCCGGTCAGGCCGACGAAATCGATGTGCCGTCCGCCGCCGCGCTTCTGCCCCTTGGGCAGGACCGGCTCGGCGGCTTCCTCGACCATGCTGTTCCATTCCCCGCAGGCGTCGCACTTGCCGGCCCAGCGGGCATAGACGGCCCCGCAGGCTTGGCAGACATACCGGGAGGATGCTTTCGCCACGATCGATTGGATTCCGTTGCTGTTGCCTAGGGTCGCCTCAGGGCCGCGTAACCTGCATCTGGATCGGCCCGTCGGCGCGGCCGTGGATGAACTGGTCGACATGGTCGTTGCCGGAAGCGTCGATCCGCTCGACCGGGCCATGCCAGATGATACGCCCTTCATAGATCATCGCGACCTTGTTCGCGATCTTCCGGGCGCTCGCCATGTCGTGGGTGATGGTCAGCGCGGTGGCGCCCAATTCCTTCACGCAGGCGACGATCAGATCGTTGATCACATCGGCCATGATCGGGTCGAGGCCGGTGGTCGGCTCGTCGAAGAAGATGATTTCCGGCTCGGTCGCAATCGCCCGGGCCAGCGCCACGCGCTTCTGCATGCCGCCCGACAGCTCGGCGGGCGAAAGGGTGGATACCGCTTCGCCCAGGCCGACCTGGGCCAGCTTCTCCAGCGCGATGCGCCGCGCTTCGTCCTTCGCCGTGCCGCGCCCCTGGATCAGGCCGAAGGCGACATTCTCCCAGACCTTCAGGGAATCGAACAGCGCGCCGCCCTGAAACAGCATGCCGAATTTGCGCATCACCCGCTCGCGCTCCCGCCCGCGCAGGCCAAGCGTCTCCTCGCCGTCGATCTGGATCGAGCCTGCGTCGGCCTGGATGATGCCCAGGATGCATTTCAGCAGCACCGACTTGCCGGAGCCCGACCCGCCGATCACCACCAGCGATTCGCCGGATTCGATGTCGAGATCGACGCCGTTCAACACGGTCTTCGGGCCGAAGCTTTTTTTCAGGCCGCGAACGCGGATTTTTGGGGTCTGGCTCATCGTTCGAAGAACAGCCCGGTGATGACGTAATTGAAGATCAGGATCAGGATCGAGGCCGATACAACCGCATTGGTGGTCGCCGCACCAACGCCCTGCGCGCCGCCACGCGACTGGTAGCCGTGATAGCAGCCCATCAGCGAGATCAGGAAGCCGAACACTGCCGCCTTCACCAGGCCGGAGACGACGTCGATGAACTCCAGATACTCGGCCGTGTTCTTGATATAGGTGCCGGGATTGAAGCCCAATTGGTAGACCGCCACGATATAGCCGCCGAACACGCCGATAATGTCGCCGGTCAGCACCAGCAGCGGCAGCATCAAGGTACCCGCCAGGATGCGCGGCACGACCAGGTATTTGAACGGGTTGGTCGACAAGGTGGTCAGCGCGTCGATCTGTTCGGTCACGCGCATGGTGCCGATTTCGGCGGCAATTGCCGCGCCGACGCGCCCGGCGACCATCAGCCCGGCCAGCACGGGGGCCAGCTCGCGCGTCATCGACAGCACCACGACGGTGGCGATGGCGCTTTCGGCGGAGAAGCGGGCGAAGCCGCTGTAGCTTTGCAGCGCCAGCACCATGCCGCTGAACAGCGTGGTCATGCCAACCACGGGCAGGGAATAATAGCCGATATCCAGCATCTGCCGGCCGATCAGCCGGAAATAGAAGGGCGGCAGCACGCAATGCATCACCGCGGTCAGCGCGAACAGCATGATTCGACCGGTTCCCTGCAGAAAGCCCAGGAAACCGGCGCCGATGCTGCGGAGGAGTCGGATCATCAAGAGTCTACGCCCCGGCGCCGATATAGCGGCGGGCGTAGCGCTGGCCCAGCGAGGTGAGAATTTCGTAGCCGATGGTGCCGGCATCGCGCGCCGCGTCGTCGGGCGTGTACTGCTCGCCCAGTAACTCGACCAGGCCGCCGGGAATCACGAGGCCCTCCGGCAGGTCGGTCACGTCGAAGGTCAGCAAATCCATGGATACCCGCCCCATCATCGGCACCCGGTGGCCGGCAAGATGGGCAAGGCTGCCATTGCTGAGAGAGCGCAGGTACCCATCGGCATAACCCGTTGCGATCGTGGCGATTTTTCCCGGCCGGTCGAAGCGGCGCGAGGCACCGTAGCCAACGGCCTCCCCGCTGTCAACGTAACGAACCTGTAGCACGCGACCCTCCAGCCGCACGGTCTGGCGCATCGGGTTGGGTTTCCCCGGCGTCGGGTTGATGCCGTATAGCGCCGCCCCGGGCCGGACCAGGTCGAAATGGCAGTCGCGCCCGAGAAAGATGGCGGAGGAGGCGGCGAGGCTGCCCTTCAACCCCGGCAGCGCCGCCAACGCGGCCTTGAAGCGGGCAAGCTGGATTTCGTTCAGCGGATCGGACGGGGTGTCGGCGCATGCCATATGGGTCATGACATAGCGTATGTCGAGCCCGTCCAGCAGTGTCGCGTCCAGCGCCAACCGCTCCGCCTCGCGCGGATCCAGGCCCAGCCGGTTCATGCCGGTGTCGATATGCAGGATGGCCGCGCCGGCCTGGCCGGTTTTCGCGCATTCGCCGCGCCAGCGCTCGACCTGGCCGAGATCATTCAACACCGGGATCAGCCGGTCGCGCAGGAAAATCGGCGCGGTCCCCGGCAGCAGGCCGCCCAGCACCGCGACATCGACCTGCGGCAGCAATGCCCGCAGCCGCAGCCCTTCATCCAGCGTGGCGACGAAGAACAGCGCGCAGCCCACATCGGCCAGCGCCGGGGCCACCTTGTCGATGCCCAGCCCATAGGCATCCGCCTTCACCACCGCCGCGCACACGGCAGGGGCGGCGGCATCCCGCAGCCGGCGCCAATTATCGGCGACCGCGTCAAGGTCGATGGTCAGGATGGAACTGGCGGCCTCGGTCGTCATCGGGTGGTCATGACCGATCCATAGGCGAGGGTCAACAGCCATCTGGCCCCGGCGCGCAAAGGTCGCGCTCCCTGGCCTTTCCTCAAACACAAAAAGCCGCCGGAAGGGCGGCTTCGTGTTCGTGGCTCTTATCGGAAGAGCGGGTTCCGCTGGGCGGAACCGGCGAGGACTAGAAGCCCTCGCGCTCCAGGCGCTTGCGCAGAAGCTTGCGATGCCGGCGCACGGCTTCCGCCTTTTCGCGGGCGCGCTTCTCGGACGGCTTCTCGTAATTGCGGCGCAGCTTCATCTCCCGGAAGACTCCTTCGCGCTGCATCTTCTTCTTCAGGGCGCGGAGGGCCTGGTCGACATTATTGTCACGAACAACGACTTGCACGGCAGATACTGCTCCTTAAGCCAAATCCTGGTTGCGATAAATACCGGACGCGCGAAGGGGCGCAACCGGTTTTCCGTCGCGAGGGCAGGTTGATAGCACAGCGACCCAGGCTTGTGAAGGGGGGCGTGTGTAAAGCTTTCGGCGGCTTTACCCACGGCCCTTGCCTCTCCATATTGGTAGGCATGGCGATTAAACCAATCCTGCGCATGGGTCATCCGGTGCTAAGCCGCGTGGCCGATCCCGTGCCCGACCCGACCGCGCCCGAGATCGCGGCGCTGGTCGCCGACCTGAAGGACAGCCTGGCCGCCGTGGGCGGCACGGGCCTAGCCGCGCCGCAGATCGGGGTGCCGTTGCGCGTGGTGATCTTCGCCGCCCCGGCGCACCGGCTGACCGGCCGCCCTGACGATCCCGAGCAGCCGCTGACGGCCATCGTGAACCCGGTGATCGAGCCGCTGGGCGACGCGAAGACGCTGGGCTGGGAAGGCTGCCTGTCGATTCCCGGCATGCGCGGCGAGGTGCCGCGCCATGACCGCATCCGCTATCACGGCTATGCGCTGGACGGCAGCCGCATCGACCGTACCGTCGGCGGCTTTCATGCCCGCATCGTGCAGCATGAGTTTGACCATCTGGACGGGCTGCTCTACCCCGCACGCATGGTCGATATGAGCCGCTTCGGCTTCACCGAGGAGATGGTGGCGGCGGGAGCCGTTGCGCCTTTCCCGCAACCGGTAAAGGCTGTGTCATGAAGACTGCGAACGATCTCACCGCCCTGCGCGACCGGCTGCTGGAGGCGAGTCTGCCGCATGTGCCGTTCGATGGCTGGAGCCTGGAGGCGCTGCGGCGCGGCGCCGCCGATGCCGGGCTGGGCGTCGACGCCGTGGAGCGCGCCTTCCCGCGCGGCGCTGTCGATGCGGTGGCGCATTTCATCGACAAGGCCGACCGCGACATGCTGGCGGCGCTGGACGGTCTCGACCTGCCGTCGCTGAAAATCCGCGAGCGCATCGCGCTGGCCGTGCGCACCCGGCTGGAGCAGGCCGCCCCGCATAAGGAGGCGGTGCGCAAGGCGCTGGCCTTCACCGCGCTGCCACAGCATGCGGGCCTGGCCGCCAAGTCGCTCTACCGCACGGTGGATTCGATCTGGTACGCCGCCGGCGACACCGCGACCGACTTCAATTTCTACACCAAGCGCGCCCTGCTGGCCGGCGTCTATTCCTCGACGCTGCTGTACTGGCTGGAAGACCGCTCCGAGGATTCCGCCGATAGCTGGGCCTTCCTCGACCGCCGCATCGCCAATGTCATGCAGATCCCCAAGCTGACCGGCACGCTGAAGAGCCTGGCCACCCGCCTACCCAACCCGATGCTGCTGTTCAAGGGACCGGGACGGGGCCGGGCGTAGGAGGGCGGGGACGGCGTAATGCGTCCTCACATAGGCCAACTCTTCTAACCGTCATTCCCGGCCTTGTGCCGGGAATCCAGG
>NZ_LPXN01000131.1 GCF_001618175.1 Oceanibaculum pacificum
CCCCCCTTGCGGGGGAGGGTCAGGGAGGGGGGTTATGGGCAGGAACCGGTACGCCACCGAATAGGAAGAAAAAACCATGAGCTACACATTGGAGCAGTTCGCCGGCGATATCCGCGCGGCGTTGCGGGCCGATCCGGGGCCGGCGGGCCGCGAGGCGGTGCGCGCCCTGACCGAGAAGGCGCTGCACGATCAGGGCTTCGTCGCCGCCTGCTTCGAAAAGCCGGCCGCCCAGGAGCGCGAGGTGCTGTTCGAGGACCCCGATCTGGGCTTCTGCGTCTGCCGCCATGTCTATGACGGGCCGAAGGGCGGCGCGCCGCACGATCACGGCCCGACCTGGGCGATCTACGGCCAGGCGGTCGGCGAGACCGAGATGACCGACTGGCGCTACGTCACCCCGCCGCGGGACGGCAAGGCGGGCAAGGTGGAAAAGACCCGCACCTACCGGCTGACGCCGGGCGACGCGCATCTCTACGATATCGGCGCGGTCCACGCCCCGTTGCGCGAAGGCCCGACGCGGCTGATCCGCATCGAGGGCGTGAATACCGACAAGGTGACCCGCACCGCCATCGAGCCGGCCTGAACCGAAGCGACGCGCCGACGCCGTCGAGCGGGGGAACCCGACAGCCCGCGAATAGTTTCCTCCACAGGAACGCTTTTCGCGGGCTTATCGCATGACCTCCCTGGCGGGCCGCCTGCCGGCCCTCTGTCTCATCTCCCTGTTCTTTCTCGCCGGCTGCATCCCACAGGATTCGGACGATACGCTGACGCGACTGCGCGACGGCGGCGCGCTGCGCATCGGCTATAGCGTGCATCCGCCCTGGGTGGAAAAGCAGGGCGATACGGTTTCCGGCATCGAGCCGGTACTGCTGCGCCGCTTCGCCGAGGGGCTGGAGACGCGCATCGCCTGGGTCGAGGGCAGCGAGGCGACGCTGGTGGAGAAGCTGAGGCGGGGCGAGATCGACCTGATCGCCGCCGGGCTGGACAGCAAGACGCCCTGGGCCAGTCAGGGCGGCCTCACCCAACCCTTCGCCGAGGCCGGGGGCAAGCGCCACGTCATGCTGGTGCGCGGCGGCGAGAGCGCCACCCTCTATGCGCTCGACCGGATGCTGCTGGCAGCCCGGCGCGCCGGGGAGGTACGCGCCGGGAAGGTTGGCCGATGATCCCCGTCGATCCGGTCGAATTTCCCGCAGCGCAGGAGGAAGCCTTCCGCAAGGCGCGCCAGCTGGGCTGGCTGACGGTGCTCTACATCGCCAGCGCCGCCGGCCTGACCTATCTGCTGATGGGCGCGTCGCAGGCGATGCGGGCGAACTGGCTGGAGGATACGGTCAGCATCGTCCCGGCCATCGCCTTCCTGATCGCCTCCAGGGTCGCCCGTCGCCGGCCGACGCCGCATTTTCCCTACGGCATGCATGGCGCGGTTTCCATCGGCTATCTCACCGCCGCGCTGGCGCTGCTCGCCATGGGCGGCTTCCTCTTGATCGAATCGACGGTAAAGCTGGTCGCGCTGGAGAAAACCAGCATCGGCGGCTTCGATCTGTTCGGCCATACGGTCTGGGCCGGCTGGCCGATGCTGGCGGCGCTGCTCTACAGCAGCGTACCCGCCTTCTTCCTCGGCCGGGCGAAGCTGAAGCTGGCCCCGAAGATTCATGACAAGGTGCTCTATGCCGATGCGGAGATGAACCGCGCCGACTGGATGACCGCGCTGGCCTCGGCGGTGGGCGTGATCGGCGTCGGGCTGGGTTACTGGTGGGCCGACGGCGCGGCGGCGATCATCGTCTCGCTCGATGTGCTGCGCGACGGCATGCGCAACACCCGCGCCGCCGTGACCGACCTGATCTCGGAAATGCCGAAAAGCACCGACGATCCGGACCGGATGAACCCCCTGCCCCAACAGATCAAGACGCTGCTGGAGTCCGAGACATGGATCGAGCGGGCCGAGGTGCGCCTGCGCGAGGAAGGCCATGTCTTCTTTGGCGAGGCGTTCATCGCCATTGGCGCTACGGCCGACCTGCCACAGCGTCTTGTCCGGCTGGTGGATGCGGCCAAGGCGCTGAACTGGCGGCTGCACGATCTGACCATCATGCCGGTGGATGGCGAAACGCTGCGGCGCGGGATGGACCGCCCGGACGGATAGCCGCCCGGACGGTCCCCCTTGCGTCAGGAAGCCGGGCAGTGCGCGCCGTTCGCCGCCCAGGCCTCGATCAGCTCGGCGAAGCTGTCCTGGGTGCCCGGCGCGGGCGTGCGGCCCTTGCCCGGATTCCAGGCCCAGCCGACGAGCGAATCCTCGGCCATATGCTTGATCAGCGCCGCCATGTCCTTGCCGCCATTGCGGGCCGGATCCTTGATCTGCTGGCAGATTTGGCCCAGCGACTTGCCCTCCCAGGCCATCGAGGCCGGGGCGAGGTGCCAGTGCGGATCGCCCGGCACGCCGGCACCGATCCCCGGCGGGTCGAAATTAGCGGCACCATGGCAGGTGCTGCATTTCATGCCCGGCGCGCCGTGACCGTCGGCGCCGCGCACCACCAGCGGCTGATGCAGCTGCATCATGTCGCCCTGGCGCGGCCGGTCGCCGACCGGATGGCAGTTCACGCAGCGCGGATGCTGCAGCACCTTGCCGGATTCCTCGAACAGCGCGACCGAGCGCTGGCGCGGATCGGCGATGCCGGCGAAGGCGGAGGCCGGCCGCAACTCGGAATTCTGCAGCGCGGCGGCAGCGCTTCCGGTTTGCGCCCTGGTTTGTCCCTGGCCGCTGAGCGTCGCTCCGGCGACGCCGGCGATGAGGGCGGCCCCGGCGGCCAGCAGGATAAGCTTGCGCATCAGACCATCCCCCGCACCATCGGCAGCCGGCTCGGCCGGCCCATGCCCAGTTTCGCCATGGCGTTCGCCACTGCCGGTCCGACCGGCGGCACGCCGGGCTCGCCGACGCCCGTTGGCGGTTCCGCCGACGGCACGATCACCACTTCGACCTCCGGCATCTCATGGATGCGCAGCGAGCGGTAGCTGTCGAAATTGGTCTGCACCGGCACGCCGCCGTTCAAATCCAGCTCGGCATACAGCACATGGCCCAGGCCATAGCCGATGCCGCCCTCGATCTGCGAGCGGATGACGTCCGGATTGACCGCGACCCCGCAATCGACCGCGCACCAGACCTTGTGCACCTTCGGCCCTTCCGGCCCGGCCGAGACCTCGGCGATCTGGGCGACGAAGCTGCCGAAGCTCTCCACCGCCGCGACGCCGCGCGCCCTGCCGTTCGCCACCGCGCCGCCGGACCAGTTGGCCGCCTGGGCGACCGCGCGCAGCGCGCCGGCCAGGCGCGGCTGGCTGCCCATCAGCGCCAGCCGGCCCTCGACCGGGTCCTGCCCGGTCGCTTCCAGCAGCTCGTCGATGAAGCATTCGACCGCATAGCCGGTATGGGAGTGCCCGACCGAGCGCCACCACAGCACCGGCACCGGCGAGGTGACCGTGTGCAGATCGCAGTGGAAATTGGCGATGTCGTAGGGAATTTCCCGCGCGCCCTCGACCGAGGTGGCGTCCACGCCATCCTTCACCATGACGGATTCGAACGGCGTGCCGACGGCCAGCGACTGGCCGACGATGGTGTTGCTCCAGCCGGTGATCCTGCCGTCCTGCACCACCCCCTTCAGGCGATGCACGAAGATCGAGCGGTAATAGCCGCCGGCGAGATCGTCCTCGCGGGTCCAGACCAGCTTCACCGGCCGGTTCGGGCCGATGGCCTTGGCGGCCTGCGCCAGCTCCGCCGCGAACTGGGCGTCGCCCTGGGCGCGGCGGCCGAAGCTGCCACCGCCCAGCAGGGTCTCCACGACCACCTTCTCCTGCGGCAAGCCCAGCACCTTGGCGATGGTGGCATGGTCGAGCGTCTGCAACTGACTGCCGAAGCGGGCGCGGGCCGTCTGGCCGTCCCACTCCAGATAGCCGTCCATCGGCTCCATCGGCGCATGGGCGAGATAGGGGAAGACATATTCCGCCTCGATCACCCACCCGCCGCCGGCGAAGGCCGCCGCGGCGTCGCCATGCGACGCGGCGAGGGTGCCGGGAGTCTTCGCCAGGGCGCGATATTCCTCGATCATCGTCGCCGTGCTGCGCATCTCGGCCTTGGATTCGTCCCACACCGCCGCCAGCGCCGCCCGGGCCTTCAGGGCCGGCCAGGTGCCGTTGGCGTAGATCGCGACGCCGGAGGGAATCTGCTTCACCTCCACCACGCCGTTCACCGCGCGGGCCGCCGCATCGTCGAAGCTGGTGAGCGTCGCGCCGAAGCGCGGCGGCCGGGCGACCAGCACCGTCAGCATGCCGGGCGTCATGATGTCGAGGGTGAATTGCGCCGTGCCGTTGGTCTTGCCCGGCGTGTCCAGCTTGTGCATCGAGCCGTCATCCCGCCCGATCAGCGTGAAGGCGGACGGATCCTTCAGCGTCACGCTCTGCGGCACCGGCAGCCTGGCGGCGGCTTCCGCGAATTCGCCGAACCGTCCCTGCCGGCCGGAAGCGTGACGCAGCACGCCGCGCTCGACGGTGATCTCGGCCGCCGGCACGCTCCAGCGCGTGGCCGCCGCCTGCACCAGCATGGCCCGCGCGGCGGCGCCCGCCTGGCGCATTTGGATGTAGGAATTGGCGATGGCGGTGGACCCGCCGGTGCCCTGCACGCCGAATGCGAGATTCTTGTAGAGCGCCGCATCGGCCAGCGCATGTTCGGCGCGCATCTGCGACCAGTCGGCGTCCAGCTCCTCGGCCACCAGCGTGCTGAGGCCGGTGAACGGACCCTGGCCGAATTCGATATGCTTCACCAGCACCGTCACGGTGTCGTCGGCGCCGATGCGCACGAAGGCGTTCGGCGCGATCGGCGCGGCGGGCGCGTCGCCGGCGGCGGCCTCGGCGCGGCCGGGCAGCGGCAATTGCAGGGCGATCACCAGGCCGGCGCTGGCCTTCAGCATGGTGCGGCGGGAAAGGCGCATCGCTGTCATGGCTCAGCCCTCCAGCGCGCGGGCGGCGTCATGGATCGCCGCACGGATGCGCACATAGGTGGCGCAGCGGCAGATATTGCCGTTCATCGCCTGGTCGATGTCCTGGTCGGTCGGCTTCTTGACCTCCTTCAGCAAGGCGACGGCGCTCATCACCTGGCCGGACTGGCAATAGCCGCATTGCGGCACGTCGCGCGCGGTCCAGGCGGCCTGCACGGCCTGCGCCTCGCGGCCGCTGATCGCCTCGATGGTGGTGACCTCGCCATCGACGGCGGCGACCGGCAGCACGCAGGAGCGCCGCGCCGCGCCATTCACGAACACGGTGCAGGCGCCGCACTGGGCGACGCCGCAGCCGAACTTGGTGCCGGTCAGGCCCAGCGTATCGCGCAGGACCCAGAGCAAGGGGGTATCGTCGTCAACATCGACGCTATGCGCCGCGCCGTTGACCTTGAGGGAAATAGCCATGGCTGCCTCACAGGTAGCTAGGGGTAGGGAGGAACGCCCTTCTTGATTGACCGCTCGGCCCGCGCCCGGTTCCCATAACCCGGTTTGCGCATAGCCGGCACTCCTGTATGAGTGTCTTGCCGGTTTCGTAAGCGACGTCTAAAATTGTACCAATTAGACTGAATTGACCTAAACAGTATAGTTCACACAACCCCGTCCGCTGTCAATCGCCATGATGCGCCAGAAAAATGACAATCACGATCCAGCCACGCAAAGCCGGCTGGATCAGGTGGCCGATGCGGCCCGGCGGCTGTTCGCCCGCTATGGCTACAAGCGCACCTCAATGGACGATATCGCCCGCGAGGCCGGCGTGGCGAAGGCGACGCTGTATCTGCATTTCAAGGGCAAGGAGGATGTGTTCCGCACCGTCCTGGCCCGCACCCGCGCCGTGATGCAGCAGCGCTGCGCGGCGGCCCAGGCCAGCGACGCGCCGTTCCGCGCGCGGCTGGAGGCGATGCTGAACGCCTATTTCGGCACCTGGCTGGAACTGTTCGGCGACGCCGAGCATTGGGGCGAGCTGCACATGGTGAAGACGCAGGTGGCATTGGCCGAGGCCACCGAGACGGAAGCCTTCTACATCAATGCCTTCTGCAACCTTCTTCAGGATTCCGACGCCACGGGCGAGATTTCCCTGGCGCGCGTCGAGACCGACCCGCAACGCCTGTGTCAGACCCTGATGCAGGCCGCCACGGGCGCCAAGAGCGGCACCCCGCCGACGCTGGAGGAATATCGGCAGCGGCTGGCCGACATCGCCGCCCTCGCCGCCGCCGCGCTTAAGGTCTAAGCGTCAGATATTCGAGCTGTGGATGGCGTCGATCACGGCGTCGGTCACCTGCTTCGTGTTCGCCGTGCCGCCGACGTCCGGCGTCAGAATGCCCGCCGCGCAGACCTTCTCCACCGCCCGCATCAGCCGCGCCGAGGCATCCGCCTCGCCCAGATGATCCAGCATCTGCGCCGCCGTCCAGAAGCTGGCGACCGGGTTGGCGATGCCCTTGCCGGTAATGTCG
Source organism: Oceanibaculum pacificum (assembly GCF_001618175.1). Lineage (GTDB taxonomy): Bacteria > Pseudomonadota > Alphaproteobacteria > Oceanibaculales > Oceanibaculaceae > Oceanibaculum > Oceanibaculum pacificum. Next base: position 6,485 of record NZ_LPXN01000131.1, read on the forward strand.
AAGGCGGAGCCGTGGATCGGCTCGAACATCGAGGGGAAACGGCGCTCCGGATCAATATTGCCGGTCGGGGCCACGCCCAGGCTGCCGGCCAGCGCGCCGGCCAGATCGGACAGGATGTCGGCATGCAGGTTGGTGGCGACGATGGTGTCCAGGCTCTGCGGCTTCAGCGTCATGCGCACGGTCATGGCGTCGACCAGCATCTTGTCCCAGGTCACGTCGGGGAATTCCTGCGCCACCTCGGCGGCGATCTCGTCCCACATCACCATGCCATGGCGCTGCGCGTTCGACTTGGTGACCACGGTCAGCAGCTTGCGCGGCCGCGCCTGCGCCAGCTTGAAGGCATAGCGCATGATGCGGGTTACGCCGACGCGGGTGAAGATGGCGACCTCGGTGCCGACTTCCTCCGGCAGCCCCTTATGGGCGCGGCCGCCATGGCCGGAATACTCGCCCTCGGAATTCTCGCGCACGATCACCCAGTCCAGATCACCTTCCTTGCAATTGCGCAGCGGCGGGGTGATGCCGGGCAGAATCTTGGTCGGGCGCACATTGGCGTACTGGTCGAATCCCTGGCAGATCGGCAGGCGCAAGCCCCATAGGGTGATATGGTCCGGCACGTCCGGCGCGCCGACCGCGCCGAAATAGATGGCGTCGAACGGCTTTAGCTGCGCCAGCCCGTCCGCCGGCATCATGATTCCATTTTTCTTATAATAATCAGAGCCCCAGTCAAAATTCTTCACAGTGAACTTCACGTCGCCCATACGCTTTTCCAGCGCCTCCAGCACCTGAACGCCGGCGGCGATCACCTCCGGGCCGATACCGTCGGCAGGAATGGCGGCGATGGAATATTCACGCATGGGGCGGATTCCTCAGAAAAAAGGATTGAACGGGCGGCCTTCGTCATAGAACAGCCGGGCGGCTGTCGCCAAGGATTTCATTGCGCCGCCGAGAGCCCCCGCAGCGCCGCCACGAACGCGGCCACCGCCGTTTCCAGTGCGCCGTCATTGCGGATATCGATGACATCGCCGCCGGTGACCGCGAAGGCGCGGGCGCGCTCCAGCCGGCGGGCGATGTCCGCTTCCGTCTCGCGGCCGCGGGCCCGCAGGCGGGCGGCGAGCACGGCCTCCGACACGGTGATGCTGATAATGGCGATTCGGGGATAGGCGGCGCGCGCCGCATCCAGCACGCCGCGCGACACGTTGGCGACGACCACGCGGCCGGCGGCCAGGTCGCCTTCCACCGCGCCGGGAATACCGTAACCCAGGCCGTGCGCGTCCCAGGACAGGGCGTAAGCGCCGGCGGCCTGCCGCGCCTCGAAGGTTGGCCGGTCGATGGCGGTGTGCGCCTCCCCGCCGGCATCGGCCGGGCGGGTGATCTCCCGCCGGGCGAAGACGAAACGCTCGTCGCCGGCCAGCGCCGCCCGCGCGCCGTCCAGCAGGCTGTCCTTGCCGGCGCCCGAGGGGCCGACCACCAGCGCCAGCGCGCCCTTATTCATCCACCACCTGCCGGCAATAGGTCTCGCGCACCATCAACGCTGCGAGGATGGCGACCAGATAGCCGATGATCAAGCCCAGGAAGGCGATGCGGAACGCGTCCGGCGTGTAGATCCTGGCCCCGGCCTCCATCAAGCCGCTCCAGTTCAGGTCGAGCAGATAGCCGATCAGCGGCTGGAACACCGCGCCGCTACCGACCACCGCGGTGTTCACCAGCCCATAGGCCGCACCGCTGGAGCGCGGGGCGTTCAGCTCGCGCCCGAGCACGAAGGTCAGCACCATGCTGGCGGCACCCAGCCCATTGAGAAACAGCAGCACGCCGATCAGCCACAAGGGCAGGCCGGGCAGATAGATCACCGCCGACAGGCTTGCCGTCGCCAGCAGGGAGCCGGCCAGCAGCATCGGCTTGCGCCGGCCGATCCGGTCCGACAGCCAGCCCATCAGCACCGCCCCCACGCCCCAGCCGAAAAAGCTGGAGGACAGCGCCGCCGCCGAGGCAGCCCGGTCGATGCCGTAAACGGCGGTCAGATAGGGCACCGCCCACAACCCGGCAAAGGCCAGCATCGGCGCGGTCATGAAGAAGCCGAAGATCGAGGCGTACCAGCTCTGCCGGTTGGTCAGCACCCGCCTCAGCCCGCCCATGATCGAATTCTGGCCGCTGCCGGCATAGGGCTTGTCGCGCGCCACCAGCCACAGGGCGGCGGCCAGCGCGAAGCCGGCAATGCCGATGCCGACCATCGCGTCGCGCCAGCCGATGACGCCGACCACGGCCGCCAGCGGGGCCTGGCCCAATATCGCCCCCGCCATGCCGGCGAATTGCGAGATGCCGCCCAGCAGCGCGAAACGCTGCGGCGGCAGCCATTGCGTCGCCAGCGTCAACGCGCCGACCCAGGAGAAGGCGCAGCCCGCGCCGATCAGCAGCCGCCCGGCATAGGCCACCTCCACCGTCGGGGCCAGGCCGAACACCAGGCTGCCCAGGGCGACCAGGGCGATGGCCCCGGTCATCAGTCGGCGCGGGCCGATCCGGTCGAGCAGGATGCCGACCGGCATCTGCAGGCTGGCATAGGCGTAGAAATAAAACGCCGACAGATGGCCCAGGATGGCCCCGCTGACGGCGAAATCGCGCATCAGCTCGCCGACCATCACGCTGGGCGAGACGCGCAGGATAAAGGCGTAGCAGAAGAACGCCGAGCCCAGCATCCAGGCGGCATAGGCCCGGACGCTCGGCCGTTCGAAGCCCGGCTGTATTGTGCTCACGCGCTCCCCCACCCTTCTTGCGTGTCATAAGTACCGCAGGTAACCGAGGGGTCAAGCGGGAGGGCCGGGCCGATGCCCTGCGCCGCGCGCATCGCTCAATCGCATGGCGATGGCTTGCCTGCCGGGCCGGCTTCGCGCACGGTAGCGGCAACGAAACCAAAGCCAACGGAAACGCCCGCCATGGATATCCTGACCGCCGTGCGCCATTGCTTCTCCGCCGATTACGCGGAAGCGCGCGAGAAGTTCCGCCATCATTGCCGTGCTTATGGCGTCGAGCCGAAAGCCTATGCGAACCCCAATCGCGGCCCGCTGGGCGAGGAATTGACCACGGACGCCGCCTGGTTCGGCCCGAAGGACGCGAAGAAGGTACTGGTCACGCTGGCCGGCACGCATGGCGTGGAGGGCTTCACCGGCTCCGGCGGGCAGATCGACTGGCTGGCCGGCGGCGGGCCGCTGACCCTGCCCGAGGGCGTGGCCGTGCTGCATATCCACGCCATCAACCCGCATGGCTTCGCCTGGCTGCGCCGGGTGACCGAGGAAGGCGTGGATTTGAACCGCAACCATGTCGATTTCTCCAAGCCGCTGCCGGAGAATCCCGGCTATGACGAGCTGGCCGACGCGCTGCTGCCGGCCGAGCTGACCGGCCCGGCCTTCGAGGCGGCCGAGGCGAAGATCGCCGCCTACAAGGAGAAGCACGGCTTCTGGAAATTCTCCGAGGCGCGCGGCGGCGGCCAGTACAAGCACCCGACCGGCTTCTTCTTCGGCGGCTTCGGCCCGACCTGGTCGCGCCAGACGGCGGAGAAGATCGTCCAGGATTTCGGCGTGAAGAATGCCGATCTGGTCTGCGTCATCGATTATCACACCGGCCTCGGCCCGTTCGGCTATGGCGAGCCGATCTGCAACCACCCGATCGACGGCGTGGCGGTGAACCGCGCCAAAGCCTGGTTCGGCCAGTCGGTGACGGAACCGCTGCTCGGCACCTCCTCCTCCACCGCCAAGGCCGGCCTCAGCGAGTTCGGCTGGGAATTCATGCTGGGCGAGAAGGTCACCTTCGTGGCCCTGGAATACGGCACCTACACGCCGGAGGAAGGCCGCCGCGCCCTGCGCGAGGATCATTGGCTGCACGCCTACACCAATGTCGATTGGAGCGACCCGGAAACCAAGCGCATCAAGGCGCAGATCCGCCGGCAATATTTCCCCGACACGGACGATTGGAAGGAAATGGTGCTGTACCGCAGCCGCCAGATCCTGCGCCAGGCCCAGGAAGGTCTGGCCGGCAGTTGAGCCGACCTCCCCTCACCCGGCTTTGCGCGATGTGGCGAGGCTGGATGAGGGGATGACGCTCCCTTCCGTCCCATCCATGACCCACCACCCCGCCAATCCGTTGCGCGGCATCCTGCTGATGCTGGGGGCCTGCGTGCTGCTGCCGGTGATGGACGGCGTGGCGAAGCTGTTGAGCCAGAGCCTGCCGGTGCTGCAGATCGTCTGGGCGCGGTATTTCTTTCATCTGCTACTGCTGTCGCCGGTGGTGCTGTGGATCTATGGCCGGCGCACGCTGCGGCCGCAGCGGCCCGGTTTGCAGGCGCTGCGCAGCCTGTTCATGCTGGGCTCGACCTCGCTGTTCTTCCTCGGCATCACCTACATGCCGATCGCCGATACGCTGGCGCTGGCCTTCATCAACCCGCTGGTGGTGACCGCGCTGTCGCCCTGGGTGCTGAAGGAGAAGGTCGGGCTGCGGCGCTGGATGGCGGTGATTGTCGGCTTTCTCGGCGCGCTGATCGTGCTGCGGCCGGGCTTCGGCGAGTGGCATTGGGCGTCGCTGGCCGGCCTGGGCGCGGGCGTGGTGCATGCCGGCTATATCCTCGCCACCCGCAAGCTGTCCGGCAGCACGCCGCCGCTGGTCGGGCTGACCTACGCCGCAGTGGTCGGGGGCGTGGTCACCAGCGCCGGCATGCCCTTCGTATGGGTGCCGCCGACGCCGACGCAGTGGGCGATGATGGCCAGCGTCGGCCTGCTGGCGGCGACCTGCCATTTCATGGTGATCCGCAGCCTGGACCATGGCGAGGCGTCGCTGATCGCCCCGTTCGGCTATGCCGAGATCGTCATGGCCACCATCGTCGGGCTGATGTGGTTCGGCGAATTCCCCGACGCGGTCACCTGGGTCGGCATCGCGGTTATCGCCGGCAGCGGCATCTATATCTCGATCCGCGAGCGGCGGACCGCCGCTCACAAGGTCGAATAGGTCGCCCGGCCGATGGCCAGCAGCACGCCGCCCTCGTTGAACACATCGACATCGGCGATGCCGACGCTCTTGCCGTTGCGCCGCACCTTGGCGACGGCGATCAGGTCGGTATCGATGGCCGGGCGCAGGTAATCGACGCGGAAATTCACCGTCGGCAGCGGCTTGCCGACCAGATAGGCCAGGGCGAAATCGCCCACCGTGTCGATCACCGCGGCGATGGGACCGCCATGCCATTGGCCGCCGGTGGGATCGCGCTGCAATTCCGGGCGCATCGGGGCGCGGACCGTCAGCTCCTGCGTGGCGGTGTCGAGCGAGACCACCTTCAGGCCCAGGAAGGAGATGAAGGGCGATCCGTCGAAGATCGCCTGGATGTCGGCTTCGTTCATGATCAGGCTTCCAGCTTCATGCCGGCGAGGTCGAGGGCGGGCGTCTTGCCGGCCAGCAGATCGGCGGCGATACGGGCCGAGCCCGGCGCCATGGTCCAGCCGATATGGCCGTGGCCGGTATTGAAATGCATGTTGCGATAGCGCCCGGTGCCGAAGATCGGCGTGCCTTCCGGCGTCATCGGGCGCAAGCCGGCCCAGTAGGAGGGCTGCGTATAATCCGCGCCGTTCGGATAGATATCCTTCACGGCGGCGAGCATGTGGGTGAAGTCGGCCGGACTGTGCGACTTGTCATAGCCGGCGAATTCCGCCGTGGCGGTGACGCGCATCCGGTCGCCGAAGCGGGCATAGGCGACCAGATTATCCTCGTCCACCCCGCCCACGGTCGGCGGATTGTTCGCCCCGCCGATCGGCATGGTGACAGAATAGCCCTTGATCGGGTAGATCGGCAGCCGCACGCCGAGCTGCCTGGACAGGCGCGGGCCATAGACGCCGAGTGCAAAGATAAAGGCATCGGCCTCGATGCGGCCGCCGCCATTGGTCTGCACCGCCGTCACGCTGTCGCCCGCCGTCTCGAAACCGGTGATCTCGGTGCCGTAGCGGAAGGCCACGCCCCTGCTTTCCAGATAGGCGGCCAAATTGCGGGTGAAGACCCGCGCATCGCCGCTCTCGTCCGACGGGCAATAGACGGCGCCGGCGAATTTCTCCTTCACCGGCTCCAGCGCCGGGTCGATCCTGGCCGCCTCGTCCGGCGTGATGGCGCGCAGCTCCAGCCCTTCCTCGCTGAGAATCCGGGTATTGGCGCTGCCGCGCGCGAAACTGGCCGGGCTGCGGTAGAGATAGAGCAGACCACCGGTAAGACCGTGATATTCAACGCCCGTTTCGGAGGCGATACGATGTAACTGCTCTTGGGAATACATGCACAGCCGCACCTTGCGCTTAGTGTTGATGCGGGTTTTCTCGGCCGTGCAGTTCTGCAGGAATTTCAGCGACCAGAGCCACAGATTCGGGTCAAGGCTGGGCTTGAAGCGCAGCGCCTGGCCTTCCTGGAACAGCGATTTCAGCAGAATCCTGGGTGCCTTCGGCGACGCCCAGGTGTAGGCGTGGCCGGGGGAGAACAGACCGGCATTGGCGAAGCTGGTTTCCGAGGCGGCTTCGGGCAATCGGTCGATAACCGTGACCTGATGGCCGTCCTTCATCAATTCATAGGCGGTCGTCACACCGATGACGCCCGCCCCCAGCACCGCAACGCGCATAGATCTCCCCTCCCCCAACCTAAGGCTTTAGATCGCCGCGACCACGCCGATCTCGACGGTGAATTGCGGCGCCGCCAGCTTCGATTCGACGCAAGCGCGCGCCGGCGTGTTGCCCTGCGACACCCAGGCGTCCCAGATCGTGTTCATCTCGGCGAAATCGCCCATATCGGCGAGCCAGATGGTCGCCGACAGCAGCTTGGTCTTGTCGGAACCGGCCTGGGCCAACAGACCGTCGATGCGGTCCAGAATGTTCTTGGTCTGCTCGGCAGCGCTCTTGCCGGGGGCGTCGATCGCCACCTGGCCGGCGAGATAGACCGTATTGCCGTGGACGACCGCCTGGCTCATGCGGGGGCCGACGTCAATGCGCTTAATAGACATGTCTTCTCCTAAAGGTACGGGAAAGATGCTACCTTACTATGTCGACACAAGTGTATCCACCATCGGATTGTTGAGTTCTCGTGTCGCCCTATCTATAGAGGCATTCCCGCCATCGGAGAAACGCACGCAATGCGAAACGGGACGCTCATAAGGGAAGAAAACCCGCCGAAGGCGAAGCGGATCAGCCGCGCCGCCGACAGCGTCGACCGGGTCTATAGCGAGATCAAGGCGCTGGCCGTCGAGTATCGCTTCCGCCCCGGCCAGAAGGTGAACGAGGTCGAGTTGGCTGAACGGCTGCATGTCAGCCGCACCCCGGTGCGCGAGGCGTTGAACCGGCTGGTGCGCGACGGCTTCATGACCTTCATGCCGAACAAGGGTTTCTTCGCCCGCGAAATCTCGCCCGAGACAGTGCGCGACCTGTATGAGCTGCGCGCCGCCATCGAGCATTCCACCTTCCGCCTGGCCTGCGAGCGCGCCAGCGATGCCGAGATCGAGGAAGCCGCGCAGATCTGGGAACGGGCCATGGCGCGAGAGGCGGCCGGCATCGAGCAGGACCTCTCCGAATATGACGAGGCGTTTCACCTCGCCATCGCCCGGCTGTCGAAGAACGAACAGATGGTCGATGCGCTGGAACGGCTGAACGCCCGCATCCGGTTCTTCCGCCGCACCGATATGGAAACCACGATGCGGCGGAACGAAACCTTCGGCGAGCATCACCGGGTGATCGACCATCTGCGGCGGCGCGACCGGGCGGGGGCCGACATATTGCAGCAGCATGTCAGCCTCAGCTCCGCCCACGCGATCATCGTCACCAAGGAAGTGCTGGCGCGCATCTTCATGGGTCCGATGGCCTGACCCACCCCCCCCCGCCCGGCTAACGCATCACGCTGGGCAGCCAGAGCGCCATCGCCGGCCATAGATAGACCGCCATGCCGGTCACCACCTGGCAGATCACGAAGGGCACGATGCCCTTGTACATCTCGACCGTGCGGAAGTCCGGCGGGGCGATCCCGCGCAGATAGAAGATCGACGGCGCCATTGGCGGTGTCAGATAGCTGGTCTGGATCATGATAATGACCAGGATGCCGAACCAGAGCGGATCGATCCCCGACGGCGCCAGGAACGGCATGAACAGCGGGATGCAGATCAGCACCACCGATACCCAGTCGAGCAGCGCGCCCATCACGAACACGATGGCCAGGAACAGCAGCAGCAGCCCCGTCGGCCCCAGGCCCAGCGCCCGCACCACCTCATTCACCAACTGGCCGCCGCCCTGCAGGCGGAAGACGCTGGTGAACATGGTGCCGCCCACCACGATCAACAGGATCATCGAGGTGATGACGATGGTCTTGATGGCCGCTTCCCAGGTGCTCTTCCAGTTGAAGTCGCGATAGACGATGGTGAGGATCACCGCGCCGGCCGCGCCCACGGCCGCCGCCTCCGTCACCGCGGCGATGCCCATCAGGATCGAGCCGACGACCGAGACCACCAGGATCAGCGGCGGGATGATCGCGCGCACCGAGATTTTCAGCTTCACCGACAGCGGCATGTCGAATTCCGACGGATCGACCTTCGGCGCAGCGCTCGGTTTCAGCGTGCAGTAGATCAGGATATAGCCGAAGAACAGCACCACCATCAGCAGCGCCGGCAGCAAGGTGCCGGCCAGCAGGTCGCCGACCGGAAGCTGCGCCACCGAGGCGTAGATGATGACGACGATCGACGGCGGGATCATGGTGCCGAGTGAGCCGCCGGCGCAGATCGTGCCGGAAATCAGCCCCTTGTCGTACTTGTTGGCGACCATGGCGGGAATCGCCAGCAGCCCGACCATCACCTCGACCGCGCCGACGATGCCGGTGCCGGCGGCGAACAGGGCGCACATCGCCATGGTCGCCAGCGCCAGCCCGCCGGGCAACCGGCCGAGCCACAGCTTCATCGCCTCGAAGACGCGCTTGCCGATGCCGGAATTCTCCAGCACCGCGCCCATGAAGATGAACAGCGGCACGGCGGCCAGCGAGTAGTTGTTCGCGACCGACCCGATGAAGCGGTAAAGCTGCAAGCCCGCCAGGTCGATGCCGAAAAACGGAATGGAAAAGCCGATCGCCACAACGATGAGGCTGAGCGAGACCGGCATGCCGACAAAGATGAGCGTCAGCGCGGCCGGAAACATCCAGACCGCAAGAGGAAGCGTTGACATGATACCGGCCCTTTACATCGGAGAAGTGCGGTCGGCCGGCGCGAAGACCCGCGCCAGGACCTGCAGCCAGAGCGCCGACAGGCCGATGGCCAGCATCAGGCGGAACGGCCAGATATACGGACGCCAGGGGCTGACCGTCTCGACCTCGCCGCTGAGCCAGGATTTCCAGAACTCCGACCAGCCGGCATAGGCGACCAGCGAGATGGCCGGCAGGATGAGCAGCAGATAGACCGCGATTTCAATCGCGCGAAACACTTTCTCCGGCATCGCCTTGGAGACGATATCGACCGCCACATGCTGGTTCATGCGCAGCGTCAGCGCCATCGCCAGCACGAAAATCGCCCCGTTCAGCATATAGCTGACATCGAAGGCCCAGATGGTCGGAGCATGGAAAACGTAGCGCGAGATGACTTCGAACAGCGTAACCAGGATAAGGCCGAAGGAGGCAAGCGCGGCCACGGCGCCGAAAACGCCGGAAATACGCCCGATGATATATGTCATGACAGGACCGATCGAGTTGGCGGTGTGTGACGAGAGGGACCGGGCGCGTCCTCCAGCACGCCTGACGGCGGCGGCCTTTTGCGGCCGCCGCCCAGGTTCCTCGTCAATCGACCGCGCGATAGGAAGCGTTCTTCAACCAATTGTCGTAGAAGCCATAGTAGGAATCGCTGATCCGCTTCATCCACGGATTGCCCTTGGCCGTCTGCTCCTCGGCCCGCTTCATGGCCCAGGCGCGACCCGCCTCGCGGATGTCGCTGACCAGCGAGGGGTCGGGCTGGATCAGCTCGGCCTTGCCGGTGCGGATCACTTCCATCGCCTTCATGTCTTCCACGGTCCAGGCAAACAGCGTCTCGAAGGTGGACAGCTTCGCCGCCGCCTCGATCTGGATTTTCAGATCGTCGGGGATGGCGTCCCACTTGGCGATCGGCATCAGCAACTCGAAGCTGAAGGCGTTGGTGTGCGGCCCGGGCAGCACGATGTAGGGGGCCGCATTCTGCAGGCCGGTCTTGATGTTCTCGGCCGGGCCGGACCATTCGACCACGTCCACGCCCTTACGCTCCAGCATGGTGTAGACCTCGCCGCCGGCGACCGTGGTGGCCGAGGCGCCGAAATATTCGTTCAGAATCTGCGCCCAGGCGCCGGAAGCACGGAACTTCAGGCCCTTCAGGTCGGCCGCCGTGCGAACCGGCACATGCGAATGCCAGATTTCCGCCGGCCCGATGCTGAGCGTGATCGAATGCATCTTCATGGTCTCGCGGCGATGCTGCGTCAGCAGCTCCTGGCCGCCGCCATTATACAGCCAGTGCAGCATCATCTCTGGCGGCATGCCGCCCGGATGACCGCCGTAGAAACTGTTCACCGGATCCTTGTTCACAATGTAGAGCGGGGTCAGATGGCCGGCATCGGCGATGCCGTCCTCGACCGCCTTGTAGGCTTCCAGCGGCGGGGCCAGAACGCCACCCGGGAAGGCCTGGAAATCGACCCGGCCGCCGGTCATCTTCTTCACCCGCTCGACGAACGGAACCGTCGTCAGCGTATAGAACATCGAGGTATCGCCGGCGAACTGCGTCAACCGGAATTTCACGCTCTGCTGCGCCTTGGCGGCCGACGGCGCGGCGATCAGCCCAGCGCCCGCGACGCCCGCGGTGGCAGCGCCCGCACCCATATTCTGCAGGAATTTTCTACGGCTTGTCATCGTGACTGCTCTCCTCTGTACGGTGGCAGTTTTCCTCGGTCATTCGACCTTGTGTGAGCACCACCTCAACTGTATCGTCAACTGGATACAGTTGTGCGTCAAACACAAATCGCACTGAAAAGAGGCAAAGTTCGATGAATGATGCGACCCTGCATAGCGATGCGGCAAATGTCCAAGGATCGGGCGCTGATTTGATCAATCTGGAGCATCTGCCGTTCCAGACCGATGGCGGCATCGGCTCGCGCGCAGCGGTCGGCCTGCTGGTGCTGGAGACCGACCAGACCATCGAGGACGAGTTCCGCGCCATCTGGCCGCGCGACGGCGTGGCGCTTTACGCCGCCCGGCTGCATAACGACGTCATCATCACGCCGGAGAAGCTGTTGCAGATGCAGGCGGAAATTCCCCCCGCCGCCAAGCTGCTGCCCTTCATGACCGACTTCAAGGCCATTGCCTTCGCCTGCACCTCCGGCGCGCTGGTGATCGGCGAGGACAAGGTGGCGGCGCTGATCCACAGCGTGAAGCCGGGCGTGAAGGTGACCGACCCGGTGACCGCCGCCCGCGCCGCGATTTCCTCGATGGGGGTGAAGCGCGTCGCCCTGCTGACGCCCTATGTGAAGGAGATCAACGAGCGGCTACGGGACTCGCTTGTGGCGCGCGGCCTCGATATCCCGGTCATGGGCAGCTTCAACGAGGCGGATGACGATGTCGTCGCCCGTATCACGCCGGACGCCATCCGCGACGCCATCGTGGAGATCGGTTCGCGGCCGGAATGCGATGGCGTGTTTGTCTCCTGCACCTCGCTGCGCGTCGCCAAGATCGCCGAGGAGGCGGAGGCGCTGATCGGCAAGCCGGTCACCTCCTCCAACCATGCGCTGGCCTGGCACATGCTGCGGCTGGCCGGCATCGAGGATGAGATTCCCGGCTTTGGCCGGCTGTTCCGCACGCAGTTGAAGGCGTAAGGCCATGTCGAACAGCATGCCGATCATCCAGCGCCGGCGGATCGAGGCGGAAATCCTGAAGCAGGTCTACGATGTCGCGAAGGAGCGTGTCGGCATGGCCGAGGCCCAGGCGGTCATCGGCGAGGCGGTGCGCCGCTCCTCCATCGCCCAGGCCGAGAGCTTCGCGGCGATGGAGCCGGAGGGCACCAGCATGGCCAGCTTCATCCAGCTCTATGAGCTGTGGAAGGCCGACGACGCGCTGCAGATCGAGGTGACGCGGCAGGACGACGTGCATTTCGACTTCAACGTGAAGCGCTGCCGCTATGCCGAGATGTACAAGGATATGGGGCTGGGCGAGATCGGCCATCTGCTGTCCTGTCAGCGCGACGGCACTTTCTGCGAGGGGTACGACTCGAACATCCAGTTCGAGCGCACGCAGACCATCATGCAGGGCGCCAGCCATTGCGACTTCCGATACACTTACAAGAAGGCCGAATAGGCCCTTAAAACAAAACAATAATTACACCCGTACAGCATAGGAGTTTTAACGGTGAAGGCGATTCTCTACGCCGCGCATGGCGAGTTGGACCAGATCAGCTACGGCGAGTTCGAGACCCCGGTCGCCGGGCCCGATCAGTGCCTGCTGAAAGTGAAGGCCGTGGCCTTGAACGGGTTCGACCCGATGATTTTGCGCGGCATTCCCGGGCTGAAGACCCCCATGCCGATGATCCCCGGCGGCGACATCGTCGGCGAGGTGGTGGAGATCGGCTCCGGCGTTCCGACCAGCCAGTTCAAGAAGGGCGACCGGGTGCAGGTGGTGCCGTTTCAGCCCGGCATCGGCCAGATGGGCGAAACGCTGCGCGGCGGGGCCTGCGAATATATCGCGGTCGACGCCAAGTTCCTGCTGCCGATCCCCGAGGGCGTGACCTATGAGCAGGCGGCCGCCCTGCCCATCGCCTACGGCACCGCGCGCCGCATGATGATCGCCCGCGGCCAGGTAAAGGCAGGCGAGAAGGTGCTGGTGCTGGGGGCGACCGGCGGCGTCGGCACCGGCGCGGTGCAGATCGCCAAGATGATGGGCGCTCATGTCATCGCCTGCGCCAGCTCCGCCGATAAATGCGAGAAGCTGCGCGAGATCGGCGCGGACGACACCATCGACACCTCGAAGGAGGATTTCGTCGCCGCGATCCACGCCCGCTACGGCAAGCCGAAAATCTGGGGCGGCGGCGGCGTCGACGTGGTGGTGAACTATATCGGCGGCGACACCTGGGCCAAGAGCCTGAAGGTGATGACCCGCTTCGGCCGCATGCTGGTCTGCGGGGCGACCACCGGCTACGATCCGAAGGAAGACATCCGCTATATCTGGTCCTACGAGCTGTCCATCGTCGGCTCCAACGCCTGGACCGCGGAAGACCAGACCGCGCTGATGGAGATGGTGCGCGACGACAAGCTGGTGCCGGTGATCGACCGCGTGCTGCCGTTGAGCGAAGCCGGCTTCAAGGAAGGGCTGCAGGCGCTGATCGACCGCAAGGTGTTCGGCAAGGTGGTGTTCGTTCCCTAAGGCGGTTGCCATGACCAAGACACCCAATGTCGGCGCCCTGCTCTCCCCCGGGCCCGATCCGGAGCGCATTGCGCTCTGGGATTACGCCGCCGCCGATTTCCCGAATGCGTCCCCCCGCGCCTGGAGCGCGGGGGAGCTGGATTCGCTGGCCTCGGCGCTGGCCCGCGGCCTGCTGAAGCGGGGCCTGAAGCGCGGCGATTCCATCGCCGTGCTGGCCGCCAACCGGGCGGAGTTCGTGGCGCTGTATTTCGGCGCGATGCGGGTCGGCATCGTCGTCGTGCCGGTCAATTGGAAGCTGGCGGCCGAGACGGTGGCGATCATCGTCGAGGATGCCGAGGCGAAGCTGGTCTTCGTCGACCGGGACCGCGCCGCCCTGGCCCCCGCCTCCGTGCCGGTGATCCTGTTCGACAGCCCGGAATGGGATGCCCTGCCGGATCCCGGCCCGGTCGAGATTATCGAGCCGGATTTTCACGAGCCGGCGCAGATTCTCTACACCTCCGGCTCCACCGGCCGGCCCAAGGGCGTGCCGCTCAGCCATCGCGGCCAGCACTGGATGGTCTCGGTGGTGACGAAGGAGGATAACAGCCAGCATCGGCTGATCGTCGCGGCGCCGATGTATCATATGAACGCGCTGTTCAACCTGAAATTCGCCTTCCTGAACCGCGCTCAGCTAGTGCTCCAGCCGGTCTTCACGGCGGAGAGCTATGTGAAGGCCATCATTGCCCATAAGGCGACGTGGCTGACCTGCGTGCCGACCATGATGGCGATGGTCGCCAATTACCTGGGCGACGCGCCGCCGCCGGCCGAATTCGCCGGGGTAACGCGGCTGTTCATGGGCTCATCCCCCTACTCCAAGGCGCTGGTCGACCGGGTGCGGGCGCTGTTTCCCAATGCCCGCATCACCAATGGCTACGGCACGACCGAGGCCGGGGCCGCCGTCTATGGCCCGCATCCGGACGGCATCCCCGCGCCCGACGCGGCGCTGGGCTATCCGATCCCGGAAGGCGAGACCAGGCTGGTGACGCCGGATGGCGGCATCGTCGAGGGCGAGGGCGAGGGCATTTTGCAGATGCGCAACCCGGCCACCATGCAGGGCTACCGCAACATGCCGGACAAGACCGCCGCGGCGCTGCGCGATGGCTGGTACCATAGCGGCGACGTGGTGCGGCGCGACGAGCACGGCTTCCACCATTTCGTCGGCCGGGCGGACGACATGTTCGTCTGCGGCGGCGAGAATATCTGGCCGGCCGAGGTCGAACGCCTGCTGGAAACCCATCCGAAGATCAGCCAGGCCGTGGTGGTGCCGATCCCGGACCGGGTGAAGCAGCGCCTGCCGGTCGCCTTTGTCACCCTGCGCGAGGGGGCCAGCCTCACCGAGGCCGAGGCGAAACAATGGACCATCGAGCGCGGCCCCGCCTACCAGCATCCGCGCCATGTGTTCTTCCTATCCGCCATCCCGCTGGCCGGCACCAACAAGATCGACCGCACCGGCCTCACCCGCCGCGCCGCCGAACTGGCGGGGGCGACGGAGGAGGCGTAAGGCATCGCCTGGAGGCCATGTCCTTCGAGACGCCCCTTTGGGGCTCCTCAGGACGAGGG
>NZ_LPXN01000132.1 GCF_001618175.1 Oceanibaculum pacificum
CCCCGCGCCAACGCCGCCTCCGCCGCCGCAGCCGGCCAAGCCGGTGCCGCCGCAGCCAGCGCCGACCCCGGCCCCGGCGCCGACCCCGGAACCCGCGCCCACGCCCAAGCCGGAACCGCAGAAGGCGGTCGAGCCGCCGCCGACTCCCGCGCCCAAGCCGACCCCGCCGAAGCCTCAGGTGGCCGAGAAGAAGCCCGAGCCGCCGAAGGAGGAGCCGAAAAAGCCGGAGCCGCCGAAGGAGCAGGCCAAGAAGCCGGAGCCGGAGAAAAAGGAACCGCCGAAGAAGGAGCCGGAAAATAAGCTGGCCTCGCTGCTGTCCAGCGTGAACAAGCTGAAGGATCAGCAGCGCACCGAGGAGGCGAAGCCGCAGCGCCAGCAGCCGGCGCAGCAGGCCCCGCAATCGCCGCAGCAGACCCAGTCCTCGCAGCAGACCAGCCGGCTGAACGACCCCTCGCGCGCCTTGTCGATGAGCGAGATGGACGCGGTGCGCCAGCAGATCGCGCAATGCTGGAACGTGCCGGCCGGCGCCCGCGACGCACAGGAACTCATTGTCGACATATTCGTTGTTATGAATCCCGATGCTACGGTTCGCGAAGCCCGTATCGTGAATAGCGGCCGTATGGGGTCCGATCCGTTCTACAGATCGGCCGCCGAGAGTGCGCTTCGTGCCGTCTTGAACCCGCGTTGCAACCCACTGAAACTGCCGCGCGATAAGTTCGATACCTGGAAGACCATGACATTGAGCTTCAACCCGAAGGACATGCTGGCCCCATGATTTTGACCGGAACGCCGTTTGGCAGATTTACCCGCCGCGCCGTCGCGGCCTCGTGCCTGGCGCTTGCGCTGGTGATCGCCGCCGTCTCCCCCAGCCGGGCGGAGCTGCGCATCGACATTACCCGCGGCGTGGTCGAGCCGCTGCCGATCGCCATCATGGATTTCCAGGGCCAGGGGCAGACGGCGGATATCGGCCGCGACATCGCCAAGGTGGTCTCCGCCGATCTGGAGCGCTCCGGCCTGTTCCGCCCGCTCGACAAGGCCGCCTTCATCCAGGATCCGGCATCCACCCAGGTGCAGCCGCGCTTCCCGGACTGGCGGGTGATCGGCGCGCAGGCGCTGGTCAGCGGCAATGCCACCATGCAGTCGGACGGAAGGCTGAAGGTCGAATTCCGGCTGTGGGACGTGTTCGCTGAACAGCAGATGACCGGCCTGGCCTATTACACCACCCCGGCCAACTGGCGGCGCATCGCCCATATCGTCTCGGATGCGATCTATAAGCGCATCACCGGCGAGGACGGGTATTTCGACACCCGCATCGTCTATATCGCCGAGAGCGGCCCGCAGAACCGCCGGCAAAAGCAGCTCGCCATCATGGACCAGGACGGAGCCAACCACCGCTTCCTGACCGACGGCAAGGTGCTGGTGCTGACCCCGCGCTTCTCGCCGACGACGCAGGAGATCACCTATCTCGCCTATTTTAACAACAAGCCGCGGGTCTATCTGCTGAATATCGATACCGGCCAGCAGGAAGTGCTGGGCGACTTCCCCGGCATGACCTTCGCGCCGCGCTTCTCGCCCGACGGCAATGGCGTGATCATGAGCATGGCGCGCGACGGCAATTCCGACGTGTATGTGATGGATCTGCGCACCCGCCGGGTGAAGCGCCTGACCAACCACCCGTCGATCGACACCTCGCCCTCCTATTCCCCGGACGGGCGGCAGGTCGTCTTCAACTCCGACCGGGGCGGCGCGCAGCAGCTCTATGTGATGGATTCCGAGGGCGGCAACGTGCGGCGCATCAGTTTCGGCGAAGGCCGCTATGCAACGCCGGTATGGTCGCCGCGCGGCGATCTCATTGCTTTCACCAAGATGAACAAGGGGCGCTTCTATATCGGCGTGATGCGCACCGATGGCAGCGGCGAGCGGCTGCTGTCCGAAAGTTATCTGGATGAGGGGCCGACCTGGGCGCCGAACGGCCGTGTGCTTATGTTCTTCCGTCAGACGCCGTCTGATTCGCGCGGTCAGGGCGGCACGGTCAGGCTGTATTCCGTCGACCTTACGGGGCGCAATCTGCGCGAAGTTGTCACGCCCATGGACGCTTCCGACCCCGCTTGGTCCCCCTTGATTCCGTAGGATACCGCAACTATATTCCGGCAGTCGGTGAAGGCCTAGGGTTTCCAAGGAAAAAGCTGTAAGCTGGAACGATGTGGAAGGTTATTGCTTTCCTACTGAGACTGATACCAGCACCAACCGGGATACCCACGAAACCGTAATTTCCCCCTAAACTTTGGGACTGCGTTCGCGGAGGGCGAATAAATGCGTACAAAAATTCTGAGTGTGTTTGCCGCACTGCTTCTGGTTGCGGCTTGCGAGACTTCCCCTGATTCGTCCGCTACGGCGAGCGGCGCTGGCAGCAGCGCTGGTTCGGCCGTCAGCTCGACCACGCCGGCCGGCCCGCGTGCGGGTTCGCAGGAAGATCTGGTCGTCAATGTCGGCGATCGCATCTTCTTCGACTTCGACTCCTACGGTGTTCGCGCCGACCAGCGCGGCCAGGTCGACAAGTGGGCCGCTTGGCTGAAGCGTAACCCGTCGGTGCGCGTCACCGTCGAGGGTCATGCCGACGAGCGCGGCACCCGCGAATACAACCTCGCCCTCGGCGAGCGTCGTGCGGGCGCCATTAAGGACGCCCTGGTCGCCCAGGGTATCGATGCCAGCCGCCTGACCACCATCAGCTATGGCAAAGAGCGTCCGGCCGTCCTCGGCTCGAACGATGCCGCTTGGGCCCAGAATCGCCGTGGCGTTCTGGTCGTGAACTAAGCTTCCTTCTCGGAAGCTTCGGTTAAATAGGGCGTCGGTCCAGCTGGACCGACGCCTTATTTTTGCCTCCCGCCCGGATCACCCTGGCGGCGGACTGCGTTTCCAGCGAGCGTTCTCGGATCGGTCAAGGATGGCTGCCACGATGCGACAGACACGGATTTCGTCTCCCTACGGCCTGCTGCTGCCCGCCGCTTTCCTGCTGGCGGCCTTTCTGGCCGGCGCGGCGCCTGCCCTGGCGCAGAATCGCGACATGCAGTCGCTGATCGATCAGGTCGGCCGCATGCAGCAGGATCTGGCCGACCTGCAACGCACCGTCTATCGCGGGGGCGCTGCGTCCGGCGGCAGCGCCGCGCCCGTCCCGTCGGGCGGCGGCGACAGCGGCCAGGCCGTGTCCAACCTGTACCGGATGAACGAGATCGAGCGGCAGATCGCCGATCTGACCGGCCGAGTCGAGGAGACGCAATATGGCGTGCAGCGCCTGAACGACCGGCTGGAGAAGCTGTCCAGCGACATCGATTTCCGCCTGTCCCGCCTGGAGCAGGCATCCAGCGCCGGCGGCGCAGCCGCCAATGGCGCGGCGGCCGAAGCCCCGCGCACCGCCCAGGCCGCCGATGCGGCCGCCGATACAGCCGGCAGCAACCGCACCGCCGGTGGCACGATGAACGAGGATCGCGCGCCGAAGGTGCTGGGCACCTTGCCGCAGGGCGAGGGCGGCGCCAGCCGCCAGCAGAGCGCGGCCGCCCCCGCCGCCGCCGCTGCCGCCGGTTCGCCGCAGGAAGCCTATGACCAGGCGTTCCAGACCCTGGTGCGGCAGGATTTCCCGGCCGCCGAACAGCAATTCAAGGGCTTCCTGCAGCGCTATGGCGACAATGCGCTGGCCGGCAACGCGCAATATTGGCTGGCCGAGACGCATTATGTGCGCGGCCAGTACGAGCAGGCCGCCGTCGCCTTCGCCGAGGGCTTCCAGAAATATCCGAAAAACGCCAAGGCGCCCGACAATCTGCTGAAGCTGGGCCTCTCGCTCTCCGCCCTGAAGCGCAAGGAGGATGCCTGCGTCGCCTTTGGCGAGCTGGGCAAGCAATATCCGAACGCGGCGCAGAACATCAAGCGCCGGGCGCAGCTGGAACGGCAGAAGCTGAACTGCGGCTGACGATGGCGGCGCGCGGCGAGAGCCAGAAGGCGCGCTTCGCCCAGGCCATGGCGGCGTTGGGCGGTTTCGAGCCCCGGCCGCATCTCGCCATCGCCGTCTCCGGCGGGTCCGACAGCCTGGCCTTGACCCTGCTGGCCGCCGATTGGGCGGCGGCGAGGGGCGGTCGCATTCTGGCCCTCACCGTCGATCACGGCTTGCGCGCGGAATCCGCCGGGGAGGCCGCCACGGTCGGACGCTGGCTGGGCGCCTGCGGCATCCCGCACGCCATTCTGCGCTGGATGGGCGACAAGCCCGCTACCGGCCTCCAGGCCGCCGCCCGTGCTGCGCGCTATCGCCTGCTGGGCGCGCGCTGCCGGGCCGAGGCGATCCTGCATCTGCTGACCGCGCACCAGGCCGAGGACCAGGCGGAAACCGTGGCGCTGCGCCACGAGGCCGCCAGCGGGCCGGACGGGCTGGCCGGCATGGCCGCCAGCGTGGAATTCCCGGATTACCGGCTGCTGCGCCCGCTGCTGACTTTCCGCTGCGCCGATTTGCGCGCCTATCTCGAAAGCGTGGGCCAGGACTGGATCGAGGATCCGTCGAACCGCGATCCGCGCTTTGCGCGAATCCGCCTGCGCCAGGCGCTGGGCGCGGCGGCGATCGAGCGGCTGCTGGCCGAGGCCAGGATGGCGGGGGAGGAGAGGCGCGCGCGCGACCGCCGCCTCGCCGGGCTGCTGGCGCGAATCGTGGCCCGCCGGGACGATGGCGTGCTGGAGCTGGACCGGCCGGCGCTGCTGGCCTGCGACGCGGCGGACGGGCAGGCGGTGCTGCGGCGCTGCCTGCTGGCGGTCAGCGGCCAGGATTATCCGCCGCGCGGCGCACGGCTGGAGCGGCTGTGGCGGCATATCGGCGATTCCGCCCCCCCGGCGAAAAGCCGCACCCTGGGCGGCTGTGTCGTCGCCCCGCTGCGCCGCGGCGGCGTCGACCGGCTGACGATCCGCCCGGAGCGTCGCAATCCGCCGCATTCCAGCCTTGAACCGTCCCCTGCGCCGGACCAATTGAAGAGGGCAAAACGGGTTGCGTCGGAGATGCCGGAACCGCCATTCCCTCCAGCCGGAAGCTTTCGGCCGCTCGCCCTGGCCGATTTTGCAGTTGCGCGGCCGGGCGCGTGCGTTATCTCATGAGGGTTGGAACGGGCCTGCGACGGACGCCGGTGCGCCGCTCGGCCGGAAAAAGGATAGTTAGGTCGTGAATAATTTCGGTAAGAACCTCGCCCTCTGGATCATCATAGGCGTTCTGCTGGTTGCGCTGTTCAACCTGTTTCAGAGTTCCTCGACCCGGAGCCCCTATGCCAGCCTCGCCTTCTCCGACTTCTTGAACGAGGTGGAGAACGGGCAGGTTCGCGAAGTCACGATCCAGAACAATAATCTGAGCGGCCATTTCACCGATGGGCGCGCCTTCAACACCTATATGCCCAGCGATCCGGGCTTGGTGGAGCGCTTGCGCGACCACGGCGTGCGCATCAGCGCGCAGCCGCCGGAAGAGGGCATGTCCGGCCTGCTCGGCATCCTGATTTCCTGGTTCCCGATGCTGCTGTTCATCGGCGTGTGGATTTTCTTCATGCGCCAGATGCAGGGCGGCGGCGGCCGGGCCATGGGCTTCGGCAAATCCAAGGCCAAGCTGCTGACGGAGAAGACCGGCCGCGTCACCTTCGACGATGTCGCCGGCATCGACGAAGCCAAGATGGAGTTGGAGGAGATCGTCGAATTCCTGCGCGATCCGCAGAAATTCCAGCGCCTCGGCGGCAAGATCCCGAAAGGCTGTCTGCTGGTCGGCCCTCCGGGCACCGGTAAGACGCTGCTGGCCCGCGCCATCGCCGGCGAGGCCAACGTGCCGTTCTTCACCATTTCGGGTTCCGACTTCGTCGAGATGTTCGTCGGCGTCGGCGCCAGCCGCGTGCGCGACATGTTCGAGCAGGGCAAGAAGAACGCGCCCTGCATCATCTTCATCGACGAGATCGACGCCGTCGGCCGCCATCGCGGCGCCGGCCTCGGCGGCGGCAATGACGAGCGCGAGCAGACGCTGAACCAGCTGCTGGTCGAGATGGACGGCTTCGAGGCGAATGAGGGCGTGATCCTGATCGCCGCCACCAACCGGCCGGACGTGCTGGACCCGGCGCTGCTGCGCCCGGGCCGCTTCGACCGTCAGGTGGTGGTGCCGAACCCGGACGTGATGGGCCGCGAGAAGATTCTGAAGGTCCATATGCGCAAGGTGCCGTTGGCCGGCGACGTGGATGCCCGCATCATCGCGCGCGGCACGCCCGGCTTCTCCGGCGCGGATCTGTCGAACCTGGTGAATGAGGCCGCCCTGATGGCCGCGCGGCGCGGTAAGCGCGTCGTCGGCATGTCGGAGTTCGAGGCCGCCAAGGACAAGGTGATGATGGGCGCGGAACGCCGCTCCATGATCATGACCGACGAAGAGAAGAAGCTGACTGCCTATCACGAGGGCGGCCACGCCATCGTGGCGATCCACAGTCCGGAGAGCGATCCGATCCACAAGGCGACCATCATCCCGCGCGGCCGGGCGCTGGGCATGGTGATGCGCCTGCCGGAAGGCGACCGCATCTCGGTCTCCAAGGCCAAGCTGCTGGACGATCTGCGGGTCGCGGCCGGCGGTCGCCTGGCCGAGGAGCTGATCTTCGGCGAGGAGAAGATCACCACCGGCGCGTCGTCGGACATCAAGATGGTCTCCGACGTGGCGCGCCGCATGGTCACCGAATGGGGCATGAGCGACAAGCTGGGCTTCCTGGCCTACGAAGCGCCGGAGCAGGAAGTGTTCCTGGGCCATTCGGTCGCTCAGCGCAAGGCGGTGTCGGACGCCACCTCCAAGGTGATCGACGACGAAATCCGCCGCATCGTGGACACCACCTACGCCGATGCCCGCAAGATCCTGACCGACAATATCGACGAGCTTCACACCCTGGCGAAGGGGCTGCTGGAGTATGAGACGCTGTCGGGCGAGGATATCCGGGCGCTGCTGGCCGGCGAGCCGGTGGTGCGCGACAATGGCCCGGACGAGAGCAACAACAAGCCCGGCGGCCGCCGCACCTCGGTGCCGACGACCGACCAGCCCGGCCGCACCGGCGGGTTCGAGCCCGAACCGCAGCCCGGCGCCTGACGCTCCGCCATGCGGACGATCCATCGCGAGGCCTCGCTCCGGCGAGGCCTCATCGATTCCGGCGATAAGCTCTATCTCCGCCCGCTCGGCCTGCTGAGCGGCGCGGCGGCCGACGTGGCGATTGCCGCCGATGCGGCGCTGCGGCTGGCCGGCCAGCCGCTCGGTTTCGCGCTGGTCGATCTATATATTCGCAAAGCCGACGGCCGGCTGCTGGCCGCCCTCAGCGATATCGCGGCCTTGCGCGCCTGGGCGGCGGCGGAAGGCTGCGGCCCGCGCATCGAGGCGCTGTTGCGGCGACTATCGGCCCCGCGCCCGGCCTTCGGCGGGCTCGACATGGATCGCGCGCACATCATGGGCATCGTCAATGTGACGCCGGACAGCTTTTCCGACGGCGGCGATTTCGTCGATGCCGGGGCGGCGATCCGCCAGGCGCGGGCGCTGGTCGCGGCGGGGGCGACGGTGCTGGATATCGGCGGCGAATCGACCCGTCCCGGCTCCCAGCCGGTCGATGCGGTGGCGGAGGAGGCGCGCGTGGTGCCGGTGATCCGCGAGATTGCCGGCCTCGGCGTGCCGATCTCCATCGATAGCCGCCGGGCCGGCGTCATGGCGGCGGCGCTGGATGCCGGGGCCGCCATCGTGAACGACATCACCGCGCTGACCGGCGATGCGCAGAGCCTGGCGCTGGTGGCGATGCGCCGGATTCCGACCATCCTCATGCATATGCGCGGCACGCCGCAGACCATGCAGGACGATCCCGACTATGATTTCGCGCCGCTCGATCTCTACGATTATCTGGAGGACAGGGTGCGGGCCTGCGTCGAGGCCGGGCTGCCGATGTCGCACATCGCCGTCGATCCCGGCATCGGCTTCGGCAAGACGCTGCGGCATAATCTGGAAATCCTGTCGCATCTGGCGCTGTTCCACGGGCTGGGCTGCCCGATCCTGCTGGGCGTCTCGCGCAAGGGCTTCATCGGCCGGCTGTCGCGCGGGGAGGAGCCGAAGCAGCGCGTGCCCGGCTCCGTCACCGCCGCGCTGGAGGGCGTGCGTCAGGGCGTGCAGATGATCCGCGTCCACGATGTCGCGGAAACCTGGCAGGCCCTCGCCGTCGCGCGCGGGGCGATGGGGTAAGGGGGCGGCTTGCCGCCTATCCTTCGCTTTTTGCGCGTCATCATGCGTGGCTAGCGCCGGGCTTTCGGCTATGCTGCGTCCAGCGTTCCCCTCGCATCGGATTACCCGCCCCTGATGACCAGAAAGCTTTTCGGCACCGACGGTATTCGCGGCACCGCCAACAGCCATCCGATGACGCCGGAAGTGGCGTTGCGCGTGGCGATGGCGGCGGGTCGGCAGTTCATCGGCACCGGCGGCCACCGGCCGCTGACGGTGATCGGCAAGGATACAAGGCTGTCCGGCTATATGCTGGAGCCGGCGCTTACCGCCGGCTTCGTGTCCATCGGCATGGATGTGGTGCTGGTCGGCCCGATGCCGACGCCCGCCGTGGCGATGCTGACCCGTTCCTTCCGCGCCGATCTGGGGGTGGTCATCTCCGCCTCGCACAATCCGTTCGAGGATAACGGTATCAAGCTGTTCGGCCCGGACGGCTTCAAGCTGTCGGACGAGGTGGAGGCCGAGATCGAGATGCGGATGTCGAACGGCCTGGATGCCTATCTTGCCGGCCCCGCCGCGCTGGGCCGCGCCCGGCGGCTGGAGGATGCGGGCGGGCGCTATATCGAGTTCGTGAAGAGCAGCTTTCCGCGCGGCAGCCGGCTGGACGGGCTGAAGATCGTGGTCGACTGCGCCAATGGCGCGGCCTACAAGGTCGCCCCCCGCGTGCTGTTCGAGCTGGGGGCCGAGGTCATTCCCATCGCGGTGGAGCCGAACGGCTTCAACATCAACGCCAAATGCGGCGCTGTGGCGCCGCAGGCGATGTGCGAGGCGGTGGTGGCGCATGGCGCCGACCTGGGCATCGCGCTGGATGGCGACGCCGACCGGGTGATGATCGCCGACGAGACCGGCCGGCTGATCGATGGCGACCAGATCATGGCGCTGGTCGCCGCCTTCTGGCACCGCAGCGGGCTGCTGAAGGGCCATGGCGTGGTCGCCACGGTGATGTCCAATCTGGGGCTGGAACGCTATCTGGGCGGCTTGGGCCTGTCGCTGGTGCGCACGGCGGTGGGCGACCGTTATGTGGTCGAGAAGATGCGCGCCGACGGGTATAATCTGGGCGGCGAGCAATCCGGCCATATCGTGTTCAGCGACTATGCGACGACCGGCGACGGGCTGATCGCGGCCTTGCAGGTGCTGGCGGTGCTGGTCGGGGCGCAGCGCCCGCTGTCGGAGGTGGCGCGGGTGTTCGCGCCGCTGCCGCAATTGCTGAAGAATGTACGCTTCGCCCAGGGCGCGCCATTGGAGGATGACCGGGTGAAGCAGGCCATCGCCGATGGCGAGCAGCGGCTGTCGGGCAGCGGGCGGGTGCTGATTCGCAAATCCGGCACCGAGCCGCTGATCCGGGTGATGGCGGAGGGCGAGGATGAAGGCCTGGTCCACCAGGTGGTCGACGAGATTGCCGCCACCATCGAACGAGCGGCGTCCGGCAACAGGTAGGTGAGGGACATGCAGGGACGGGTTTTGATCGTCGCCGGCTCCGATTCGGGCGGTGGAGCCGGCATCCAGGCCGACATCAAGACGGTGACGGCGCTGAACGGCTACGCCATGACGGCGATTACCGCGCTGACCGCGCAGAACACGCAAGGCGTGTTCGGCATCCATGAGGTGCCGCCGGACTTCATCCGCCAGCAGATGCGCCTGGTGCTGGAGGATATCGGCGCGGATTGCATCAAGACCGGCATGCTGCACAAGACCGCGGTCATCGAAACGGTCTGCGAGGCGCTGGCGGCCTACGCGCCGAAGACGCCGCTGGTGGTCGATCCGGTGATGGTGTCGCAGAGCGGCCACCGGCTGCTCGACCCGGCGGCGATGGACGCGCTGAAGCGCGACCTGATCGTGCGCGCCACCGTGCTGACGCCGAACCTGCCGGAGGCGGAGCTGCTGACCGGCTGCACCATCCGCGACATCGACGATATGCGCCATGTCGGCCATATGCTGCTGACCCTCGGCCCGGCGGCGGTGCTGATGAAGGGCGGGCATATGGACGGCGAGACGGTGATCGACCTGCTGGTGACCGAGCAGGAGACCCTGGCGATGGAGGCCCCGCGAATCGACACCGGCAGCAATCACGGCACCGGCTGCACCTTGGCCTCGGCGCTGGCCGTCGGCCTTGCCCAGGGGCTGGCGCTGCGGGCGGCGGTGGAGCGCGCGCGGGCCTATGTGCGCGAGGCGCTGCGCACCGCGCCGCATTACGGCACGGGCAGCGGCCCGCTGAACCACGCCCACACGGTGCGCGATTTTGCCGCTCAGCCGTAAGGGCTAAGGGGTTTCCTCGGGGGAGCCGCGCACCAACCCCTTGAAGAACGCCTCGACGCAGGGCGGGCCGTACTCGGCCAGATCGCCCTGGGCCGGATCGCTGAGCCAGTCGCTCAGCAGCCCGTGCATCATGCCGTGCAGCCCCAGCGCGGCCAGCCGGGGCGGCCAGTTCCGCGACAGCGTGCCCAGCCTGGCGGCGTTCTCGAAGATGCGGCCGAGCTGTTCGACCATGTGCTGCTTGTTGCGATGCTGGCGGATCGCGGCGTCGCCCATCTCTTCCACATATTCGCAGCGATGCATCAGGATGCTGCAAATCCGCCGTCGCCGTTCATCGCCCGCGATCAGCCGCAGCGCCTCCCCGCAGGCCTCGCGCAGCGTCAGCAGCGGGTCGTCCGCCTCGTTGCGGGCAAGCTGCTCGATCAGATCTTCCTGCGGCAGCCGGCCGCGTTCCTGCATCGCCTCGAACAAATCGACCTTGTTGCGGAAATGCCAATAGACCGCGCCCCGCGTGACGCCGGCTTTGCGCGCGATCTCTTCCAGCGAGGTTCGACCGACCCCCTGGCGATAGAACAGCGATTCAGCCGCATCCAGTATCTGGTGGCGGGTCTGCTCGGCTTCTTCCTTGGTCCGTCTGACCATCGGCGAGTTTTATCCGTTATCCGTATTTACATACATCCGGAAATGTATATATATCGTCGCGCCCGGAAGCGCTACCGCTTCCGCATCGATTTTATTAGATTGCGATGATTTCATTTCTTTCTTCGTTTGCCCTCCGGCACAATCTTCACGACCTTGCCGCATCCGCGTCGACCCTGCAGGAAACCGAGTAGAGCCATGCATGCACCCCTCGGACGTAAGTCCCGTCATTTCGTAGCGGCCGGGCTGATGGCCCTGTTGGGGGCGGTATCCGCCTATACCGGTACGGCAGCGGCCCAAGGCGGCCCCGGCGGTGGACCGGGCGGCGGTCAGATGCCGCCGCCGGAAGTGGTAGTCCGCGCGGTGCAGCCCAAGGACATGCCGCTCAGCTATGAATTCGCCGGACGGGTAAATGGTTCCCGCGAGGTCGAGATTCGCGCCCGCGTCGCCGGCATCCTGCTGGAGCGAACCTATACCGAGGGCGAGACGGTGAAGCAGGGCGACCTGCTGTTCCTCATCGACCCCGCCCCCTATGAGGCGGCGGTGGCCCGCGCGGAGGCGATGGTGCAGCAGGAGCAGGCGCGCCTGGCCCAGGCGGAGCGCGAATGGAAGCGGATCGCCAGCCTGTTCGAGCGCAACGCCGTCAGCGCCCGCGAGCGCGACGAGACGCTCTCCACGCTGGAGCTGGCGCGCGCCACCGTGGCCGGCGCCCGGGCCGAGCTGCGCACCGCGCGGATCAATCTCGACTATACCAAGGTGGAGGCGCCGATCAGCGGCGTCACCAGCCTGGAGGTGCTGTCGGAAGGCAGCCTGGTGGGCACCGGCATGGATAACAGCCTGTTGACCCGCATCACGCAGCTCGACCCGGTCTATGTGAATTTCGCGGTGCCCGACGCCGAGATGATCGCGCTGTATAATCTGATGGATAGCGGGGCGCTGCGCATGCAGTCGCGCGACAAGATCGCCGTTCAGGTGAAGCTGGGCAGCGGCGTGGTGCATCCGCAGAACGGCATGGTGAACTTCACCGACAGCAGCATCGACCCGCAGACCGGCACGATCCGCATGCGCGCCAGCGTGCCGAACCCGGATAAGCGCCTGCTGCCCGGCCAGTTCGTGCGCATCGCCTTGCAGGATATCGTCCTGAAGGACGCCATCGCGGTGCCGCAGGCCTCCGTGCTGCAGGCGGCGCAAGGCATGATGGTCTATGTCGTGAACGCGCAAAGCGTCGCCGAGCCGCGGCCGGTGCGCATCGGCCAGGCGCTGGGCAGCGAATGGGTGATCCGCGAAGGGCTGAAGCCCGGCGATCGGGTGGTGACCGAAGGTATGATCAAGGTGCGCCCCGGCGCGCCGGTCAAGGTGGTGGAGCCCGCCCAGGCAGCCAACCAGGCATCGGGCAAGGCCGCCGCCGGCCAGGGTAATCGCTGATGATCTCGCGCTTTTTCATCAACAGGCCGGTCTTCGCGACCGTTCTGTCCATCGTTATCGTGCTTGCCGGTCTGGCCGCGATGCGTGTGCTGCCGATTGCGCAATATCCCGACATCGTGCCGCCGCAGGTGGTCATCTCGGCGACCTATCCGGGCGCCAGCGCCGAAGTCATCTCCGAGACGGTCGCCTCGCCGATCGAGCAGGAGATCAACGGCGTTCCCGGCATGATCTACATGAACTCGTCGGCGAACAATGCCGGTACGCTCAGCATGTCGGTCAGCTTCGAGATCGGCACCGACCCCGACCAGGCGACCATCGACGTCAATAACCGCGTGCAGTCCGCCCTGCCGTTGCTGCCGGAGGAGGTGCGCCGCCAGGGCGTGCGCGTCGACAAGCGCTCCAGCAACATCCTGCAGGTCATCACCATGTCCTCGCCGGGCGGGCGCTACGACCCGGTCTATATCTCGAACTACGCGCTGCTGAACGTAATCGACGAGTTGAAGCGCGTCGACGGCGTCGGCGACGCCTCGCTGTTCGGGGCCAAGGATTATTCCATGCGCATCTGGCTGCGGCCGGACAAGCTGGCGCAGTTCAACATGACCCCGGCCGATGTGGGCCAGGCGATCCAGGAGCAGAATTCGCAATTCGCCGCCGGCCAGTTCGGCCAGGAGCCGATGAGCAGCCCGCAGGTCTATACCTACTCGGTCAGCACACCGGGCCGCCTGGTCTCGGCCGAGGAATTCGGCAACATCATCCTGCGCTCGGATGCGTCGGGCGCCAGCCTGCGGCTGAAGGATGTCGCGCGCATTGAGCTTGGCGCGCAGGATTACGCCTTCAACGCCAGCAGCAACGGCGAGCCGTCCATCGCCATCGGCATCTATCTGCAGCCGGGCGCGAACGCGCTGTCGGTCACCAGCGCCATCGAGGCGCGCATGGCCCAGCTGGAGCAGCGCTTCCCCGACGGCATCGTCTACGCCATCCCGTTCGACACCACGCGCTTCGTTGAAGTGTCCATCGAGGAGGTCGTCAAGACCTTCGCCGAAGCCATCATCCTGGTCATCATCGTCGTCTATCTGTTCCTGCAAAGCCTGCGGGCGACGCTGATCCCGCTGATCGCCGTGCCGGTGTCGCTGATCGGCGCCTTCGCCGGCATGTATCTGCTGGGCTTCTCGATCAACCTGCTGACGCTGTTCGGCATGGTGCTGGCCATCGGCATCGTGGTCGACGACGCCATCGTGGTGCTGGAGAATGTCGAGCGAATCATCCGGGAGGACGGGCTGGAGCCCAAGGAGGCGGCCTTCAAGGCGATGGAGGAGGTGAGCGGGCCGGTCATCGCCATCGTGCTGGTGCTCAGCTCCGTCTTCATCCCGGTCGGCTTCCTGGGCGGCCTGGCTGGCGAGATGTACAAGCAGTTCGCCATCACCATCGCGGTGTCGGTGATCATCTCCGGCATCGTCGCGCTGACGCTGTCGCCGGCGCTGTGCGCGCTGATCCTAAAGAAGGAGCATGGTCAGCCGCTGCTGCCGTTCCGCCTGTTCAACCGCGGTTTCGAGAAGGCGACGCGCGGCTATACCTCCAGCGTGCGCTTCTTCCTGCGGCGCGCCGTGCTGGGCATGCTGGTGTTTGCCGCCGTGCTGGGGGCCACCTACACCTTGTTCCAGCGCGTGCCCAGCTCCCTGGTGCCGTCGGAGGATCAGGGCTATGTGCTGGCCGTGACCATGCTGCCGCCGGCCTCGTCGCTGAGCCGCACGACGGAGATCACCGACAAGGTCACGCAGGACATTATGAGCCTGCCGGCGGTGAATGGCGTGGTCACCTTCGCTGGCTTCGACATTCTCTCCGGCGGCCAGAAGACCAGCGCCGGCGTCTCCTTCGTGACGCTGAAGGACTGGTCGGAGCGCACCGCTGCCTCGGACGACGCGCGCAACCTGACTGGCACTATCATGGGCATGGGGGCGCAGATCCGCGACGCCATCGTGCTGTCCTTCAACCCGCCGCCGATCACCGGCATCTCGATGACCGGCGGTTTCGAGATGTATCTGCAGGACCGCACGGGCGCGGGCAGCGAGAAGCTGGCCGAGGCGACGAACAAGCTGGTCGCGGCCGCCAATCAGCGGCCGGAGCTGGCGGGGGTGAGCACCACCTTCTCTGTCGCGGTGCCGCAATACAAGGTGGATGTCGACCGCCAGAAGGCCAAGGCGCTGGATGTGCCGCTGACCTCCATCTTCCAGACCATGCAGGCCAGCTTCGGTACGCTGTATGTGAACGATTTCACGCTGTTCGGCCGCACCTACCGGGTGAACATGTCTTCCGAGGCGGAGTTCCGCGAGAAGCCGGAGGATCTGCGTCACGTCTTCGTGCGCTCGAATAGCGGCGAGATGATACCGCTGGACGCGCTGCTGTCGGTCCGCCGGATCGTCGGGCCGGACCTGGTGGAGCGCTTCAACGTGTTCCCGGCGGCGAAGATTCTCGGCAACCCAGCGCCCGGCTACAGTTCCGGCCAGGCGCTGGACGCGATGGAGCAGCTTGCCACCGAGACGCTGGGGGACGATTACACCGTCGCCTGGACCGGCTCTGCCTATCAGGAGCGGGCGACGGCGGGCACGGCGGGCATTGCCTTCATGTTCGGCATCGTCATGGTGTTCCTGATCCTGGCGGCGCAGTACGAACGCTGGACGCTGCCCATCGCGGTGCTGATGGCGGTGCCGTTCGGCCTGTTCGGCGCGATCCTGGCGATCTTCCTGCGTGGGCTGGAGAATGATGTGTATTTCCAGATCGGCCTGGTGACGCTGATCGGCCTGGCGGCGAAGAACGCCATTCTGATCGTCGAATTCGCGGTGATGAAACGCGAGGAAGGCATGAGCATCCACGATGCGGCGATGGAGGGCGCGCGCCTGCGCTTCCGCCCCATCGTCATGACCTCGCTGGCCTTCATCCTGGGCTGCGTGCCGCTGGCGATCAGCACCGGCGCGGGCTCGGCCAGCCGCCATTCGATCGGCACCGGGGTGATCGGCGGCATGCTCGCCGCCACCTTCCTGGCGATCTTCGTCATTCCGATGTTCTACATGGTGTTCGCCAAGCTGTCGGAATGGCGGCGCACGCCCAAGGATGACGACAAGAACAAGCATTCCAGCCCGCATGCCGAGCAGGAGAAGCCCGCCGATGCGTAACTCCCTGATAGCCCTGGGCCTAGCGGCGCTGCTGGCCGGCTGCACCATGGGCCCGGATTACACGCGTCCCCAGACCGAGGTGCCGCAGCAATGGCCGGGCACGGTGATTCGCGCCTCCCAGGTCGATCCGTTCTGGTGGCGCACCTATGACGACCCGGTGCTGTCGTCGATGATCGACGAGGCGCTGGCGGCCAATTCCGACCTGCTGCTGGCCGCCGCCCGGGTGGCGGAGGCGCGCGCGCTGGCCGGCCTGTCGCGGGCCGAGCGGCTGCCGACCATCGAAGGCCAGGCTGATGCCGGCCGGCAGCGCCAGTCCGACGAGCTGGCGGTCGGCGCGCCGAACCCGGTGAATAATTACCGGCTGGCGGCGGTGCTGACCTACGAGCTCGATCTCTGGGGCCGGCTGGCCCGGTCGGACGAGGCGGCGCGCGCCACGCTGATGGCTCAGGAATCGAGCCAGGACGCGGTGCGCCTGGCGGTGGCGGCCGATGTCGCCTCGGGCTATTTCAACCTGCGCGCCCTGGATCAGCAGGTCACGGTGACCGAGCGCACCCTGGCGGCCCGGCAGGAAAGCTACGAGCTGCAGCAGATCCAGTATAATAACGGCGTGGTGACCGAGCTGGTGCTGCGCCAGGCGGAATCCGAGCTGGCCGCCGCCCGCGCCCAGCTGCCCGCCCTGCGCCAGCAGCGCGCCTTGCAGCGCAACGCCCTGGCGGTGCTGCTGGGCCGCACGCCCCGCTCGCTGGTGGAGCAGGAGGTGGCGCGGGGGGCTGCCATCGACAATCTGCCGGTGCCCCCGGTGGTGCCGGACTATATGCCGTCCGACATTCTTGACCGGCGGCCGGATATCCGCGCCGTGGAACAGCAACTCGCCGCCGCCGACGCGCGGATCGGCGTGGCGGAGGCGAATTTCTTCCCGCGCATCTCGCTGACCGCTTCCGGCGGCACGCAAAGCCTGGATCTGGATAATCTGTTCAGCAGCGGCACCGGCATCTGGAGCCTGGGCGGCAATCTGGTCGGCCCGATCTTCGATTTCGGCCGCAACCAGGCCAATCTGGAGGCGACCGAGGCGCGCCGGCAGCAAAGTTACATCCAGTATGAACAGACCGTGCGCACGGCGTTCCGCGAGGTGCTGGACGCGCTTGCCTCGCAGCAGGGCTCATCCGAGCGCCTGACCGCGCAGGACCGTCAGGTGGCCGCCCTGTCCCGCACGCTCGATCTGGCGCGCGAGCGCTATGAGGGCGGCTATACCGGCTATATCGAGGTGCTGGACGCGCAGCGCGCCCTGTTCCAGGCCGAGCTTGACCGGGTGCTGTCGCAGCGCGACCGGCTACAGGCCAGCGTCGATCTCTACAAGGCGCTGGGCGGCGGCTGGACCCCGCCGGAGCGGCAGCGCTAAGCGGTTTGGCGCGAACCATTGGCCGGCCTCAATCGTTTTCCTGACATCTCGGCATGGAGGGGGAAGCCGCATTGACGCGGGGCAGACCTGCCCTTTTCTTTCGCGGTTTCGCTCCTATCTTCGCCAAGAGGCATAAATGTCAAGGAAAGCAGTGAGATAAACATGTCGTGTAGCGTTTGCGCCGGGCCGGGGGCGATCCGGGAAACCCCGTCTCGGCTTCTCCTCTGGGCGCCGCAGAGCCACACGCGGCACAAATTGCGGGATATTTTGGCGTCCCGCTCGACAGCGATCCGCGACCGTACAGCCGACCGGCTGCTGGATATCGCCGAACCGGACCTGATGGCGGCGGCCCCGGCCCTGCGCGATGCCGTTTCCCATGGCGAGCTGGAAGATACCCGCGCCCTGATCGTGGCGCATGACGGGGAGCCGGGCCTGAAGGATTTCCAGGCGATGACCAATCTCGACCGGCTGCTGAGCCGGGCGGAGGCGGTCTGGGTCGATGCGCTGCTCGACGAGGGCCGCTATGTCAGTCATATGCAGCCCATCGTCGGCGCTACGGCCGAGCGGCCGGTGTTCGGTTATGAGTTCCTGTTTCGCGGCCTCGACGAACAGGGCGGGCTGATTCCGCCGGCGCGCATCTTCGGCGCGGCGAAGGACCCCGGCCTGATGCTGAACCTCGACCGCATCGCGCGCATCAACGCCGTGCGGACGGCGGCGCGCCACGGTATCGAGAGCAAGCTGTTCATCAATTTCATGCCGCGCTCGATCTACGATCCGGATTTCTGCCTGCGCTCCACCGTGGCCGCCATCGACGACAGCGGCGTCCGGCCGGAACAGGTGGTGTTCGAGGTGGTCGAGATCGAGCGGCTGGAGGATTACAACCACCTGCTGCGCATCAGCGATTTCTACCGCAATGCCGGCTTCGAGGTGGCGCTGGACGATTTCGGCACCGGCTACAACAACCTGTCCACCCTGCTGACGCTGCGGCCGAACTACATCAAGCTCGACAAGATCCTGACCAGCGGGCTGGATGTCGACGATGCCAAGCGCCGCATGGTGAAAAGCCTGGTCGCTACCGCGCACGAGGCCGGGGTGATCATCATCGCCGAGGGCGTCGAGACCCAGCAGGCTTTCGACATATTGCGCGATATCCAGGTCGATTACTGCCAGGGCTATTTCTTCGGCCGCCCCCAGCCCACGCCGCTGGCGGCATAGGCTGGGGTAACGGGCGCGGCCTTAGAACTTCACCTGGCCGCCGACGCGCAGCTCCCGCCCGCGGAAGGGTGCGACATCCTTCAGTAGTGAGACATGATTGCGGCCTTCGGCGTCCGTCAGGTTCCGGCCCTGGACGAACAGGGTGAAGCTGTCGCTGTCGGCAATCGGCCGGAAGGACAGGCCGGCATTCAGGAAGGCATAGCCGCCGGTGCTGTCCTCGTTCGTGCCGGTGC
Organism: Oceanibaculum pacificum; assembly: GCF_001618175.1. Lineage (GTDB taxonomy): Bacteria > Pseudomonadota > Alphaproteobacteria > Oceanibaculales > Oceanibaculaceae > Oceanibaculum > Oceanibaculum pacificum. Next base: position 18,619 of record NZ_LPXN01000132.1, read on the forward strand.
GGCCCTGGCTGGCCGCCCCCTCCAACTCCAGCCGGTAATCGACATGCCGCGTATAGGCGTTGATGCCGGCGGTGTAGCCTAGCGGCGGGATCAGCGGCAGCGCCTGGCCGGTCGCCTCATTCTCCGCCCAGACGTAATCCACCGCGCCGTCCAGGCTCAGCGTCAGGCCGGTGCCGCGCAGGAACACCCAGGTCGCCTCGATCTCCGCGCCGCGGAAGGTGGCGTCCTCCTGGCCATAGCGCACCTCCTGCAACCCGTCGCGCTCATTGCCGGTGAAGTCGCGGAAGATGTAGTCGTTATAGCGGGTGGCGAACAGGTTCACCGCGCCGGTCACGTCGCCGCGCTGCTTGCGGAAGGAAAGCTCGGCATGCCAGGCGGTTTCCTTGCCCAGGTCGCTATTGCCGATTTCGTAGGATTGGGTGGCCAGATGCGCGCCGTCGGAGAACAGCTCCTCCGCGTTCGGCGCGCGTTCGGTGCGTGACAGCGACAGGCCAACCGAATAGGTCGGGCTCAACCGGTAGGTCGCCCCGGCGGAGGCGCTCTTGCCGGTGAAATCCCGGTTCTGCCCCAGCGTGTCGGCCTCGACCGTCTGATGCTCCAGCCGCCCGCCCAGGGTGAACAGCCAAGGGCCGGTCTCGAAACGCTCGACCAGGAACAGCGCGTGATTGTCGGTCACCGTGCCGGGGATGAAGGCTTCCTCGCCGGTGGCAATCGCGTCGCGCCGGCTGGATTGCAGCCCGAACACGCCCTTGAAGCCGGCCAGCGGCTTGTGGGTCAGCTCGACGCGGCCTTCCCAGCTTCGATTCTCGAAGATGGTGCCGACCTCGTCGCCCTCCAGCTCGATATGCCGGTAGTCGGCATAGCCGAAGCGGGCGCTGGCTTCCTCCAGGAAGGGCAGGGGCTCGTAGAGACCGAATTTCACATCGTAGCGGGTCTGCTGCATGTCGATGCGGATGCTCTCCTCGCCATGCTCATGCTCATGCTCATCGTCGTGATCGTGATCCTCCTCCTCTTCATGATCATGGTCTTCCCCGGCATGGCTATGCCCGCCGGGGATGCCGTAGAGGCTGGAATAACCGCTGATCGCCATGCCGGCATAGCCGCGCTCGCCCAGATAGCTGGCCCCGATGGAGCCCCCGCGGGTATCGACAAAACTGTTTTCCACCCGCCCCTTGATGCCTTCCTCGCGCGCCTCGTCGCTGGAGAAGCCGTTGACGCGGTAGTCGTTCGCGTCGGTCGTGAAGCCCTCCAGATGCAGCACGACATTCCGGCCGGCCGCCATGTCGACCGAGCCGAAGCCGGCGAGGTTGCTGGAGCCGGTGGAGAAATCCAGCCGCGCCGTGCCGTCCAGGGAATCCTTCGGCACGCTGTCGGGAATGCGGCCATCCTTCACATTCACCACGCCGGCCACGGCGGAACTGCCGTAAAGCAGGCTGGCCGGCCCGCGCAGCACCTCGACCTGCTCGGCGCTGCCCATCGGGGCGACCACGGCATGGTCCGGGCTGGTGACCGAGGCATCGAACGTGTCCAGGCCATTCTGCAGCACCCGCACCCGGTTGCCGCCCTGGCCGCGAATCACCGGCCGCCCCGCGCCCGGCCCGAAGGATGAATTGGCCACGCCCGGCGTGCGGTCCAGGGTCTCGCCGATGGTGAGGCCGCGATAGCGCTCCAGCCGATCGCCCGTCAGCACCGTGGAGCCTTCCACCAGCTCCTCCTGCGTGCTTTGCAGCGGTGCGACGGTGATGATCAGCGGCTGCAACTGCTCCGCCTGCTGGGCCTTCACCTGCCCGCCCAGCATCAGCGCCGCCATGCCGGTCCCTGCCAGCAGGGCAGCATGTCCCCTTCCTCTCATAACCCCTCCATTCAATAGAAATGTTATAACGTATCAATATCGAGAGAGGGAAGAAGGCGCAACCCTGGAATGGGCTGCGCCGGAATGCGGGTCTGCCGTCTGGTATCTGTCAGGAAACGGGAGGGTCAGTCCTTATGGCCGCCCTGGTCGAGCCGGGTCAGCAGGCGGGCCTTCACGGCCGGCCATTCCTCGTCGAGGATGCTGAAATAGATCGAATGGCGGATGCGCCCGTCCGGCATGATCATATGCTTGCGGAAAGTGCCTTCCTGCACCGCCCCCAGCCGGGCCAGCGCGGTCTGCGACTGGGTGTTCAGCTGGTCGGTCTTGAACTCGACGCGCATGCAGCCCAGCACCTCGAAGGCGTGCTGCAGCATCAGCAGCTTGGCCTCGGTGTTCACATGGGTGCGCTGGAAAGCGGGGTCGATCCAGGTCCAGCCGATCTCCAGCCGCTTGTTCTTGCGGTCGATGGCGGCGTAGCGGCTGGAGCCGGCGATCCGGCCGCTGGCCTTGTCGATGGTGGTGAACACCAGCGCCGCGCCGGCCGCCTGGGCGTCCAGCGCCTCCTGCAGATAGGCCCGCATGCCCTCCAGCCCGGTCGCCGCGGTGGGGGAATAGCGCCACAGCCTCGGCTCCGCCCCGGCGGCGGCCAGGCCCTCCAGATGCTCGCTCATCGACAGCGGCACCAGCCTCACATGCCGGCCTTCCAGGGTGACGGGCTTCACGTCCATTGTCGGGTCCTTCTCGTTGCATTCCCTCCCCCCTTGCGGGGGAGGGTCGGGGAGGGGGGTGTTCCGCCACTCGCCGTCGGTGCGTCACCCCCACCCCAACCCTCCCCCGTCAAGGGGGAGGGGGTGACGGCGAGGGCGAGGGGGAGGGAGAGGCAGTTACGGTGCGTTCCCTCCCCCCTTGCGGGGGA
>NZ_LPXN01000133.1 GCF_001618175.1 Oceanibaculum pacificum
CGGAGCTGGGTGAGGGGAGACACGCGCCGCCGCCTCAGCCATACTCACCCCATGAACGCTCTTCCCCCCGCCATCCTCGTCCGCTCCCTCGGCGATGCCCGCCTCGTGCTGGAGGCGGCGGCCGGCCAGGCGGTGACGCTGCTCAGCCTGCCGGACGCCGCGGCCACGCTGGGGGCGGCTTATTGGCAGTCCCTGGTCCAGGCCGCCCGGGCCGACCATCCGGCAGCGCCCGCCCACGACCTGCTGGATTGCGGAACCGCCGGCGGCTACGCGCTGGCCGCCCTGCGCCAGGGCCTGACCGGCATCGTCTTCACCGGCGATGCGGAGCAGCGCGACAAGCTGCGCGCCATCGCCGAGGAGCAGGGGGCCTTGCTGCTGGACAGCCGGCCGCAGGCCTTCGATCCGGCCAACCGGCGGAACCCCGAGGCCGATTGCCGCGTTTGGTTGGCGGCGATGGCGGCGCGCGAGCGCTGACGCCACAACATAGCCGTCCGCCCTGAAGGCATTGCCCGGAACCCCGCCTTAGATTGCAAAAATCGGGGCTATCGGCTATGTCCTGTGCGCAATTCCAGGCTTCCGCGCCGGTTCGCGGCGGCGGGGCCATAAGAAAGCAGCTTCCTGAAAGGATTTCGCCCGATGAAGATGACCCAGCGCGTCAAGAAGATCCTCGACAATTACGAATCCGACTCGCCGGGGACCAAGACCAACCTCGCGCGCATCCTGATGCAGGGCAAGCTGGGCGGCACCGGCCGACTGGTGATCCTGCCGGTCGACCAGGGCTTCGAGCACGGCCCGGCGCGCAGCTTCGCGCCGAATCCGGACGCCTACGACCCGCACTATCATTTCAAGCTGGCGATCGATGCCGGCCTGTCCGCCTATGCAGCACCACTCGGCATGCTGGAAGCCGGCGCGGACACCTTCGCCGGCCAGATCCCGACCATCCTTAAGGTCAATTCCTCCAACTCGCTGGCGCGCGAGAAGGACGCCCCGAACCAGGCCGTCACCGGCTCCATCGGCGATGCGCTGAAGCTGGGCTGCTCGGCCATCGGCCTGACCATCTATCCGGGCTCCGACGCCGCCTTCGACATGATGGAGGAAGCCCGCGAGCTGGCCGAGGAGGCCAAGTCGGTCGGCCTCGCCGTGGTCATGTGGTCCTATCCGCGCGGCGGCAATCTGACGAAACCGGGCGAGACCGCGATGGATATCTGCGCCTATGCCGCGCACATGGCCGCCCTTCTGGGCGCGCACATCATCAAGGTGAAGCCGCCGACGGCCGCCCTGGAGCTGGACGCCGCCAAGAAGGTCTATGAGAGCAAGAAAATCCCCATCGGCACCATGACCGAGCGGATTTCCCACGTCGTGCAATCCTCCTTCAACGGCCGTCGCCTGGTGGTGTTCTCCGGTGGCGAGGCGAAGGATCTGGACGGCCTGTACAACGAGATCCGCGAAATCCGCGATGGCGGCGGCACCGGCTCGATCATCGGCCGCAATACCTTCCAGCGGCCGCGCGAGGATGCGCTGGCGATGCTCGACACCATCGTGAAAATCTATCAGGGAAAGGCCTGACCATTCGCCCCAGGCTCTATCTCGTGACGCCGCCGGAGATCGATCCGGCGGCGTTTCCCGATCTGCTCAGCCGGACGCTGGAAGCGGGCGATGTCGCCTGCCTCCAGCTTCGCCTGAAGAATGCCGATGGCCCGGCCGAGGATTCCGCGATCCGCAAGGCGGTCGAGCGCATCCGGCCGATCTGCCATAACCACGATGTGGCGCTGATCCTGAACGACAATCCCACCCTCGCCGCCGAACTGGGCTGCGACGGCGTGCATGTCGGCCAGGAGGATACGCCCTATGCGGAAGCCCGGCGAATCGTCGGGCCGGACGCCATCGTCGGCGTCACCTGCCACGATTCCCGCCACCTCGCCATGCTGGCCGCCGAGCAGGGCGCGGATTACGTCGCCTTCGGCGCGTTTTTCCCGACCGGCACCAAGCAGGCCAAGACCCGGGCCGAGGTGGAATTGCTGCAATGGTGGAGCGAGCTGATGGAGGTGCCCTGCGTCGCCATCGGCGGCATCACCGTCGATAATTGCCGCCCGCTGGTCGAGGCGGGCGCGGATTTCCTGGCCGTCGTCGGCGGCGTGTGGAACCACCCGGACGGCCCCGCCGCCGCGGTCGCCGCCTTCAACCGGCTGTTCGACGAAGCCGCCGAGGCGACCGGCAAGAAGCCCAGGCGCTAGCCCCCCTCGCCCCGCCCTTATATAGCGTTGACTCCCAGCCCGACGGCAGCCGCCGCCGGGCTTTTTTCATGATTTTTCTGATAAAACGGCGTTGAGCGAATTAACCATGCGTTTAAAAAGCCGTGCCCACTATAAGCATTCCGAACAAAAACTTTTTCCACGGAATGCTTTTCATATTTACCCACCCGGCAAGTTTGCGTACCTTTGTACCGCTTTCAATGAGCGCTGAATAAATCAATAAGCGAAATGGGGATTAAATGGCTCAGAATCTGATTTTGGATGGCACTTCCGGCAATGAGACGCTGACCGGCGGCGATGGCGACGATCTCATCCGCGGCCTCGGCGGCAACGATGTTCTGATCGGCGGCGCGGGCGTCGACGCCCTGGTCGGCGCGCCTGGCGCGGATACCATGACCGGCGGCGCCGATCTCGACGTGTTCTACGCCGGCAATGGCAGCCGCATCACCGACCTGGAAATCAACGAGGTGATTTTCGCCTCCAACTCCAGCGGCTCCGGCCTGGCGTTCGACATGGAGGACATCAGTTTTTCCGCCTCTGGCGGCAACACGGTCGTGACCGTGGACGGGGTGCTGCAACTCGGCCCGATCAACAGCAGCGAGACGGTCACCTTCACCCTCGAAGGCAGCTACTCGATCGATGATTTCTACCTGGTGCAGTCGGACACCGCCGGCGTGCGCATCACCAGCCTGATCTATGGCGAGGAAGGCGCCGAGGAGCCGACCGATCCCACCGACCCGACCGACCCCACGGAGCCGACCGATCCGACCGATCCCGCTCCGGTCGACCCGGTCCTGGTCGACGGCACGGACGGCGACGACACGCTGACCGGCGGCGACGATGCGGAAGTGATCACCGGCGGCGCGGGCACGGACACGATCGAAGGCGGCCTGGGGGCCGACTCCATCGGCGGCGGCGCCGATAATGACGAGTTGCAGGGCAACCAGGGCGCGGACACCGTCAATGGCGGCGCCGGCGACGATGTGGTGCGCGGCGGCAAGGGCCATGACGTGCTGAATGGCGGCGTCGGCGACGACCAGCTCTATGGCGGCCTGGGCAACGACACTTTCGCCTTCTCCGCCGAGTCCGGCGCGGATGTGATCGCCGACTTCAAGCGCGAGGGCGGCACGGACATCATCCAGCTTTCCGCCGATATCGGCATCGAGACCGTGGCGGATGCGCTGGCGGCGGCGAGCCAATCGGGCGCCGACGTGGTCATCGACCTCGGCGGCGGCAACAGCATTACGCTGACAGGTCTGGCTTTGACCGACCTCGGCGTGGCGGATTTCGAGATCGTATAGGCGCACGATCTCGGAAAGCACCCTCGTTCCGGCGAGGTGTGCCTCCCCACCGACTGGCCCTCTTTCCACCTGCAGGAAAGAGGGCCTTTTTTTTGCTCGCTCGATCCCCCCTGTTGATCCGGACCGGCCGGGCTGCGCATTCTGTGCGCCGCGCGGTCTTGGGAGAAAGCATGGGCCACTCACGGGCACGGATGGGCATTCTGGCGGGGATTTTGGGGGTGGCGCTGATGGTGCTGCTGGCCGGCCTTCCCCTGCCCGCCGCCGCGAAGCCGCAGCGGCTGGTGTCGATCAATCTATGCACCGACCAGCTTCTGCTGCTGCTGGCCGACCGGTCGCGCATCCTGTCGATCTCGCATCTGGGGGCCGACCCCGCCGCCTCCGCGCTGGCCGGTCAGGCCACCGGCATCCCGGTCAATCGCGGCTCGGCCGAGGAAGCGCTGGCGCTGCGGCCCGATCTCGTGCTGTCGGGCATCTACCAGCAGCATGGCACCAACCGGCTGATCGCCGCCTTCGGCGTGCCGGTGTTCGAGATGCAGCCCGCCGCCTCCCTGCCCCAGGCGCTGGCGCAGATCCGCGCGCTTGGCGACGCCATTGGCGAGACGGCGCGCGCCGAGGCGCTGGCGGCCGATATCGCCCGCCGCCTCGCCGCCCTGCCCGCGCCATCGGCCCGCAAGACCGCGCTGGTCGTGCAGCCGAACGGACTGACCACCGGCCGGCATACGCTGGCGAACGACGTGATCGAGGCCGCCGGCTTCCGCAACCTCGCCGCCGAGGCCGGCATCGAATCCTGGGGCGCGCTGACGCTGGAGCGCATCCTGCTGCTGCGCCCCGACCTGCTGGTGCTGAACGATCAATCGCGGCGGCAGCGCTCCCTGGGCCAGCAGCTTCTCGCCCACCAGGCGCTGACGGCCGCGCACGCCTGGGTGGAGATACCGGCCGACCTATGGACCTGCCCCGGCCCGGCCCTGGCGGAGGCCGCCGAACGGCTGGTGGCCGCCAGATGAGCCCGCCCGCTCCCAACCTGACCCCCAGCCTCGCACAGCGCCTCGCCGCCGCCGACCGCCGCCTGCGCCGGCTGTGCCTCGGCCTGGGGGCGCTGGTCGCCCTGCTGTTCTGCCTGTCGCTCGCCATCGGGCCGGCGCCGCTGGCGCTGTTCGGCGACTTGACCGGCACAGGCGAGCAGGCGGCGCTGGCGCGCGCCATCCTGCTGGAAATCCGTCTGCCGCGCGCCGCCCTCGGCCTGCTGATCGGCGCGGCGCTCGGCCTGTCGGGCGCGGCGCTGCAAGGGCTGCTGCGCAACCCGCTGGCGGAGCCGGGGCTGATCGGCATTTCCGCGACCGCCGCGCTGGGCGCGGTGGCGGTGTTCTATTTCGGCCTCGCCGGGGCCTTCGCGCTGGCTCTGCCGCTGGGCGGGCTGGCGGGCGCCGCGGCGGCCGTCACCCTGCTCTACGGCCTGGCCGGGCGCGAGGCGAGCGCGCTGACGCTGATCCTGGCCGGCGTCGCCGTCACCAGCCTGGCCGGGGCGCTGACCGCGCTGGCGCTGAACCTCGCCCCGTCCGACTATGCGGCGCTGGAGATCGTGTTCTGGCTGCTCGGCGCGCTGACCGACCGCAGCATGACGCATCTCTGGCTGGCCGGGCCGTTCATCCTGGCGGGGTGCGGGCTGCTGCTGGCCACCGCCCGGCCGCTGGAGGCGCTGGCGCTGGGCGAGGATACCGCGCGCAGCCTGGGCGTCTCGCTGCCGCGCCTGCGCGCGCTCGCCATCGGCGGCACGGCGCTGGCGGTCGGCGCGTCGGTCTCGGTCAGCGGGGCCATCGGCTTCGTCGGGCTGATCGTGCCGCATCTGCTGCGCCCGCTGATCGGCCATCGGCCGGCACATCTGCTGCCGGCCAGCGCGCTTGGCGGCGCGGCCTTGGTGCAGGCCGCCGATATCGCCGTGCGGCTGATCCCGACCGCGCAGGAACTGAAGCTGGGGGTGCTGACCGCGCTGATCGGCGCGCCCTTCTTCCTGCATCTGCTGCGCCAGACCCGGCGGGCGATGCGATGAGCGCGCTGCTGCAGGCAAGCGGCCTTGTCCTGGCGCTCGATGGCAGGCCGGTGGTGCGGCATGCCGATCTCGCCTTGCATCCGGGCGATTTCGTCGGGCTGCTGGGGCCGAACGGAGCCGGCAAGACGACATTGCTGCGCGCCCTGGCCGGGCTGCTGCCGCCCGCCGCCGGGACAGTAGTGCTGGACGGAAGGCCGGTCGGCGACCTGCCGGAAGCACGGCGCGCCCGCCGCCTCGCCTATCTGCCGCAGGGGGCTGAATGCCACTGGCCGCTGGCGGTGGAGGCGCTGGTCGCCCTGGGCCGGCTGCCGCACCGCGCGCCCTGGGCCAGCCTGGCCCCCGCCGACCTGGCCACCATCGAGGCGGCGATGCGGTTCACCGAGGTGCTCGACCTTGCCGGCCGGCCGGTCACCCAGCTTTCCGGCGGGGAGCGCGCCCGCGTGCTGCTGGCCCGCGCGCTGGCCGTCGATCCCGCCATCCTGCTGGCCGACGAGCCGGTGGCGGGGCTCGACCCCGGCCACCAGCTCGACGTGATGCGCCTGCTGGGCCGGCGCGCCGAGGCTGGCGGCGCCGTGCTGGTCGTGCTGCACGATCTGACGCTGGCCGCCCGCTTCTGCCGCCGCCTGGTGCTGATGCAGGAGGGCCGGATTCTGGCCGACGGCCCGCCGGCGGAAGTCCTGACGCCGGACTCGCTACGGCTTCTCTACGGCATCGATGCGCATATCGCCGTCGAGGCAGACGGGCTGATGGTGGTGCCCAAGGGCCGGGTTTGAGGCCCAGCGGGCTTTCGCGCCATGGGCCGGAAACAACCGCCGCCCTACCGCGTTACTGCTTCAGGGGCTTATCCCAAAGGAGATACCCATGGAAAATCCGACCTCCCGCCGCACCCTGCTGACCGGCGTCGGCGTCACCGCCGGCGCCCTGCTGCTCAGCGCCTGCCAGAGCCATTATGGCGACCGTTCCGGCGATGACGGCACGCCGCTGCCCCTGAAGGAACCGAAGGAAGGCCCGGACCAGATTTCCGAGCTGATCGGCAAGCCGTGCCGGGTGATCCGCCCCGGCGAGGCGATGACCCGCGACTACCGCCCCGAACGGGTGAACATCTTTCTCGACGCCGGCAACCGCATCGAGAGCATCACCTATGGATAAGCGGCACGGTTGAGGCGGGTATTTTCAGCGTCGCGGCGACGGGGCGGGCGCGCTACTCTCGCGCCGATGCTGCGCAAGATACTGATCATCGCAATCGCCCTGACGGTCGTGCTGCCGGCGGCCCTGGTGCTGCTGTACCGGGTAGTGCCGCCGCCGGTTACGCCGCTGATGCTGATCCGCCTGACCGAAGGCCAGGGGCTGGAACGCGACTGGACGCCGCTGGAGCGGATCGACCGGCAGGTGCCGCAGGCGGTGATCGCGGCCGAGGATAATCTGTTCTGCGAACATTCCGGCTTCGACTGGAATGCCATGGGCGAGGTGATCGACGAGCTGAACGAGGGCGGCGCGCCGCGCGGGGCCAGCACGATCAGCATGCAACTGGCGAAGAATTTGTTCCTTTGGCCGGGGCGTTCCTATGTCAGAAAGGCAATCGAGGCCTATCTCACCCTCTATGTCGAGCTGCTATTGCCGAAGCGGCGCATAATGGAGCTGTATCTGAACGTTGCCGAATGGGGCCCCGGTATTTATGGTGCCGAAGCCGCGTCCCGGCATCATTTCGGCAAATCCGCCGCTACTCTATCCAGCCGGGAAGCGGCATTGCTGGCGGTCACGCTGCCCGCGCCGCTTCGCTGGTCCGCCGGCAAGCCCAACGGCTATGTCGCCGGGCGGGCCGGCACCATCCAGCGGCGCATCGGCCAGCTCGGCCCGCTGCTGAATTGCGTCCGCGCCTAGGCGCGCGCAACCCGTCACCCGGTCGGCCACAGTTCGGCCATACGCCGCGTTAACCATACGCTCCTGGCCCGAAATTATCGCCGTCGCCCATGCCCTTGCTTTACCTCGCCCTGTTTTTCGCCGTCCTGCTCAGCGCGGGACAAGTACGGGCGGAAATCAGGTACGAGACCGATTTCTCGGCGCTGGACAATGCCGGGCTGGAGGGTGCCGCCGACATCATCGTCGGCCTGTCGCAACTCGAACAGCGCAAGGACGAGCCGATCGAAAGCGTCAGCCTGCTGCGCCGCCGCGCCTCGGGCGATGTGCAGCGGATCCGCGAAGTGCTGCGCTCGGAAGGCTATTACGACAGCCGCGTGCGCTTCGAGATCGAGGAGCCGCCGGCCGACGACCAGCCCGCCAAGGCCATCCTGCAACTCGAACGCGGGCCGCCCTACCTGCTGGAAAGCTTTGTGCTGTCCTTCGCCAGCCCGGCGCAGGAACGCGCCGCCGACGGCATCAGCTACGAAAGCCTGGGCGTGAAGATGGGCGAACGCGCGCGGGCCGACATGATCGTGTCGGCCGAACGCCAGCTCATCACCCGGCTGGGCCGCCAAGGCTACCCCTTCGCCCGCGCGCTGGATCGCGACGTGGTGGTGGATCACGAGACGCGCAGCGTCGCCGCCACGCTGGAGATCGATTCCGGCCAGCCGACCGTTTTCGGCCCGCTCGCCATCGACGGGCTCAGCGATGTCGACGCCGATGTGGTGCGCCGCACCGTAAGCTGGAAGGAAGGCGAGCGCTACGACACCCGCAAGGTCGCGGAAACCCGGCAGGCGCTGAGCGGGCTGGACCTGTTCTCCTCGGTGAACGTCTCGGCGCAGCAGGACCGGCGCGACGGCGAGAGCGTGCCGATGCAGGTGGCGGTGACCGAATCCCCGCCCCGCTCGATCGGCGGCGGCGTGAAATATTCCACAAGCGAGGGGGTGGGCGTGCGCGCCTTCTGGCGGCACCGCAACTTCTTCGGCGGCGGCGAGGAGCTGCGCCTCCAGGGCGATGCGTCGGAACAGGTCTACGGTGCTGAGATCAATCTCGGCAAGCCGGCCTTCCTGGACAATGACAACCGGCTGGATCTGGGGGTCTACGCCCGCGACGAGAATTACGACGCCTATGACGCACAGCGCGTCGGCGGCGGGGCGACCCTCACCCGGCAATTCGGCGGCCCCTATATGGGCAGCGTGGGCGTGACGCTGGAACAGTCGCGCATCACCGACAATACCGGCACCAACAGCTTCACCCTGCTGGGCCTCCCGGTGAAGGGCGAATACAACACCACCGACGATCTGCTGAACCCGACCAGCGGCGGCAAGCTGACGCTGACCGCCACGCCCTATACCGGCATCATCGGCAGCGACGCCAATTTCCTGGTGCTGCGGGCCGACGACACGCTGCATTACGCGCTGGACGAGGAAAAGAAATACGTGCTGGCCGGGCGCATCTCCGTCGGCTCCATCCTGGGCGCGACGCGCACCGACATCCCGGCCGACAAGCGCTTCTACGCCGGCGGCGGCGACACGGTGCGCGGCTACGATTTCCAGTCGGTCGGCCCGCGCGACGCGGAGCTGAACCCGGTCGGCGGCAGCTCCATGATGGCCGGCTCGGTCGAGTTCCGCGCCCGCGTCTGGGAGGATATCGGCCTCGTCACCTTTCTCGATGGCGGCAATGTCTATCGCACCGAAATGCCTGATTTCGGCGAGGACATCCTGTTCGGCGCGGGCGTGGGCCTGCGCTACTACACCCCCATCGGCCCGCTGCGCTTCGACATCGCCGTGCCGCTGGACAAGCGGGAGGGCGACAGCGCCTTCCAGATTTATCTTAGCCTGGGCCAGGCCTTCTGATGAGCGAGACCGAGGACACCAAGCCGGCGGCCCCGCAGCCCCGCCACCGGTCCCGCCTGCGGCGCATCCTGGCCGGCGCCGGCATCCTGCTGGGCATGCTGGTGCTGTTGATCGTCGGCGCGGTGCTGGCGCTGGATAGCGGCCCGGGCCGGCGCTGGGCCGAGGGCCTGGCGAACGACCTGGCCGGCGATGCCATCGCCATCGAGGGCATCCAGCGCCTCGCCCTGCTCGACCGCATCGAGATCGACCGGCTGCGGGTGAAGGATGCCGGCGGCGCGTGGCTGACCGTCGACAAGGCGGTGCTGGACTGGCGGCCCAGCGCCCTGCTGCACCGGCGGCTGGAGGTCGGCCTGCTCTCCGCCGAAACCGTCGCCATCGACCGCGCGCCGCTGCCGGGGCCGGAGGAACCGCCGGCCGAGGGCGGCGGCGTCAGCCTGCCGCTGCCGGTCGGGCTGTTCGTCGACCGGCTGGAGATCGGCCGCATCGAGCTGACCGAGGCGCTGGCCGGCATGGCCGCCACGCTGACGGCAGAAGGCAGCTTGCGCCTGCCGCGCGACGCCCGCGACACCGCCATCTACCTCGTCATCGAGCGCCTGGACGCCCCCGCCACGGCCAAACTGGCCGCCACCTACGACGCCGCGACCGACCGCATCACCGTCGATCTCGACGCCGCCGAGCCGGCGGGCGGCGTGCTGGTCAATTTGCTGCAGGTGCCCGACCGGCCGGCCTTCCGCCTGCAGGCCAAGGGCGAAGGGCCGCTGGACGGCTTTTCCACCCGCCTCGCCGCCGAGGCCGGGCCGGGGCTGACGCTGGACGCCACCATCGCCGTCGCCGGGGCCACCGACCGGCGCATCACGCTGGACGCCACCGCCAACCCTATCGCCCTGCTGCCGCCCGACATCGCGCCGCTGCTGGCCGAGGGGCTGCGGCTGGAGGCCGAGGCGCTGGCGCCGGCGGACGGGGCTATCCGCATCGACCGGCTCGTCGCCGGCAATGGCAGCGCCCGGCTGACCGCCAGCGGCACAATCGATCCGCAGAGCCTGGCGCTGGATATCGCCGCCGAGCTGGAAACGCCGCTCGCCCCCTATTCCGAGCTGGCGGGCCAGGAGCTGGCCGGCGATGCGCGCCTCGCCGCCACCGCCCAGGGCACGCCGCAGGATCTGGCGCTGACCCTGAAGGCCGACGCGACCGGCCTGCAACTCGGCGGGTCCGCCCTGCCGGTGCTGGGCGACAACGCGCGGATGAATGCCGTCGCCCGCCTGGGCGAGGCCGGCAGCGTCGCCATCGACAGTTTCGAACTCGCCGCCGGCCCCCTCAGCGCCTCGGGCAGCGGGCGTTACGCGGCCGACGCGGTGGAGCTGGCGCTGACCGCGGCGCTGGACGATCTGGCGCGGCTGGCGGAAGTGGGAATCGCCGGGCTGGCCGGGCGGCTGGATCTGCAGGCCGGCATCGACCAGACCGGCGGCACCGCCTATGACGCCACCCTGGCGGCCCGCATGACCGGGCTGGAGACCGGTGCGCCCGCCGCCCGCGCGCTATTGGGCGACGCGCCGACGCTGGATGCGGCCGGCGCAATCGACACCGCCGCCGGCACGGCGCAGCTCGACCGACTGGCGCTGAAGGCCCCCGGCCTGTCGCTCGACGGCAGCGGCGCGGCCTGGGACAATTTCCAGGCGGTGAACGCCAAGCTGTCCGCCGCCATTCCGCGCCTGCGCGAGCTGGGGCAGGTGGTCGGGACGCCGATGGCCGGCGCGCTGACCGCCATGCTGGCGGTCGATGGCACGCTGGAGGCGCTGACCGCCGACGCCAAGCTGGATTGGCGCAACGCCATGATCGCCGGGCAGACGCTGGGCGCCGTCAATGCCGCCCTGGCGCTGGACGCGGTGCAGGCCAGCGATCCGCAGGGCGCGGCCAGCAAGGGCCGGCTGAAGCTTTCCGCCAGCCCGCAGGGCCAGCGCACGACGCTGGAGAGCGACCTGGCCTATGGCAAGAACCGGCTCAATCTCGACAATCTGCGGCTGAACGGGCTGGGCATGGCGGCGCGCGGCGGGGTGGCGGTCGATCTGTCCACCAGCCTGGTCGCCGGCAAGCTGACCGGGCAGATCGGCGATCTCGCCAAGCTGGCCGCCTTCGCCGGGCAGCAGGCGGCGGGCGAGGTCAGCTTCGCGCTGGAGATGGCCGGCAAGGGCGGCAAGCAGCATGCCGGCGGCGTGGTGACCGGCAAGGGCCTGCGCTTCCAGGATAATACGGTGACGGTGGATGCGCTGCGGCTGGAAGCGCAACTCGCCGACGTGACCGGCAAGCCCAGCGGCCCGGTGGCGCTGAAGGCTACCGGCATCGAGGCTGGCGGCCAGCAACTCGACAGCGCCGCCATCGACGCCGAGCTGAAAGGCGACATCATCACTGTCACCGCCGACCTCAAGGGCGAGGATATCGGGGCCACCGCAGCCGCCGCCATCCAGCAGGGCCGGCGCGACACCACCATCACGCTCAACCGGTTGCAGGCCAATTGGCAGGAGCTGATCGTCAGGCTGAACCGCCCGGCGGTCGCCACGCTGGGGCCGAACCGGCAGGCGCTGGAAGGGCTGGACCTCGCCATCGACGAGGGCAGGCTGGCCGGCGGCGCAGCACTGACGCGCAGCGAGGTGACGGCCGATTTCGCGCTGACCGACCTGCCGCTGTCGCTGGTGCGCAAGCTGCGCATGGCCCCCCGACTGGCCGGCACCGCCGGGGCGACGCTCACCCTGTCCGGCCGGCCTGACAATCCCAGCGGTCGGCTCACCATGGCCTTGTCGCGGGTGGCGATGGCCGGCCCGATGGCCCCCGACGTGCCGCCGGCCGACCTGACGGCCGAAGCCCGACTGAGCGACGGCAGGCTGACCGTGCAGGCCGACCTGGCCCGCATGCAGGGCGCGCAGTTCAAGGCCCAGGCCACGCTGCCGGCGCAAGTGAACCTGACCGCCGGCCAGTTCGCCCTGCCGCCGAACGGCGCGCTGCAAGGCAAGCTGACCGTCGCCGCCGACCTCGCGCGCCTGGCCTTCGTGGCGCTGGCGCTGGGCGAGGACCGCATTGAGGGCCAGTTGGCCGGCGAGATCGATATAGCCGGCACGATCGGCAACCCGGTCCTGTCCGGCCAGGCGACGATGCGCGACGGCAGCTATCTGAACGACGCCACCGGGGCCAGCCTGCGCAACCTTACGCTGGATATCGCCGGCGAGGGCCGCTCGCTGGTGCTGCGCAACCTGTCCGCCACCGATGGCGACAGCGGCAGGTTGCAGGGCGCGGGGCGCGTCTCCTTCGCGGGCGGCGGCGTGCCGCAGGTCGACATGAAGATCAGCCTGCAACGCCTGCGCATCGTCAATCGCGAGGAAGGCCGGGCCTATGGCAGTGGCGAGCTTACGCTGCGCAATGAGGGCGAGGGGCTGATCTTCATCGGCCGCACCCGCGTGGACGAGGCCGACATCCGCATTCCCGACACGCTGCCGCCCAGCGTGACATCGCTGGATGTGCGCGAGGTGAATATCGAGGACCGCACCAATCTGGGCGAGCGCGCCAAGCAGCGCCAGATCGCCCGGCAGCAGCAGGCCCGCAACGGCGCGCCGCCGGAACCCGGGCTGATGGATGGGCTGAAGCTGGATCTGATCACCGACATTCCCGGCCAGGTCTTCGTGCGCGGCCGGGGGCTGGATGCGGAATTTCGCGGCAATGTCGTCGTTACCGGCACCGCCGCGCAGCCGGTCATCAAGGGCGACATCTCCGTGGTGCGCGGCGGATTCAGCTTCGCCGGCCGGCGCTTCAACCTGGATCGCGGCACGATCAACCTGATTCCCGGCGAGCGCGGCGGGCTGGAGATCGGGCTGGATATTCTGGCGGTCGCCCCGGTCGCCGACATCGAGGCGCAGATCGGCATCGCCGGCGAGGTGCTGCAACCGCGGATCACGCTGTCCTCCTCCCCCAGCCTGCCGCAGGACGAAATCCTGTCGCGCATCCTGTTCGGCACCAATACCGGCTCGCTGAACGGCGCGCAGGCGGCCCGGCTGGCGCAGTCGGCGCTGGAGCTGACCGGCAAGCTGGGTACGGGCGGCGTCATCGACGATCTGCGCCGCAGCTTCGGGTTGGATTCGCTGGAAGTCGACGC
Organism: Oceanibaculum pacificum; assembly: GCF_001618175.1. Classification (GTDB taxonomy): domain Bacteria; phylum Pseudomonadota; class Alphaproteobacteria; order Oceanibaculales; family Oceanibaculaceae; genus Oceanibaculum; species Oceanibaculum pacificum. The sequence goes on from NZ_LPXN01000133.1 coordinate 13,494, forward strand.
CGGCGACGGCACCAGCGGCGCGGGGTTGCGGGCCGGGCGCTATCTCACCGACAAGCTGTATCTCGGCGTCAACCAGGGGTTCGGGGCCGACAGTTCCGCCGTGGTGGTGGAATACCGCATCCTGAAGAACGTGACCATCGAGAGCCGGCTGGGCGCGCAATCGGCCGGCGATATCGGCATCGTCTACGAAAAGCGCTACTGACGCGAAAACGCCGCCCCGGCCGGGACGGCGTTTTCCAGATCGGCTCGCTCCTGCCCCGGCCTGCGGCCGGGCGAAGCCGTTTTAGCCGCGGGCGCTGCGCGGCCCCACGAACAGCCACACCAGGAAGCCCAGCAACGGGAACAGCAGGATGAACAGCACCCACAGCACCTTGCCGCCGGTTGAAGCGCTGCTGCCCACCACGTTCACAATGGCCCAGATATTGGCGATCAGCAGCAGCAGGCCGAAAATACCGGTGACTTCGATACCCATGTCAGGCTCCTTCGAATAATGCGTCGACCATAACAACGACAGCCTCGCGCTTAAGTTCCGATTATGACACGCCGCCGTCAACAAAAGGCCCTTCCACCGTATCGGCAGAAGGGCCAGGGGGGTGCCTCGCGAGGCATGAGGGAAAATCCAGGCGCGCCGGGAAACGCGCCGGGCGGGATGGACGGCCGGGGGACGATCCCGGCCGGATCCAGGGTCAGCTAAAGCGCAAATTACCGTTCAACGAGCGGTGGCCGTTGCGGGCGTGAAAGCCCGGCAGGGCGACGCCATTCACCTCCTCGTCCTCGTCGACCTCGGCATGCAAGGCGATCTGCCGGTCGATCAGGCGGCGGCGCAGCAGCAGGCTGGCCTCGTCGCGACGGCGCACCACATCCTCGGCATCAATGCCGAGAATATCGCCGGTCTGCGAGATCGAGAAGCCTTCGAGGCGGGTGAGCAGCAGAATCTGGCGCTTCAGCACGGGCAGCGCCTGCAGGCCATCGGCCAGCGGGTCGTTGTCGGCATCGCCGCCCTCGTCGATATTCGGCAGGGTCAGGGCGACCACCGACCAGACATCATGGAACAGGCTGTAGAGCTGAACGCGCGGGTCGCCGCCCGACTGGATGCGCTCCGGCTCCGCAAGATAGGTTTCAAGGCACAGCTTTACATAGGCGTCGCCGCCGCGCTGAGTGCCGGTCAGGGCCCGCGCATAACGACGCAGCTGCGGAATGTACGTGGCCAATTCATGCGTGATTGTGGTCATTGCAACCAATCCTCCGATTATCTGGCCGTTAACTCTTTGATAGGATTTTCCCAGTAATCTTAAGGAATTCAGCCGACAAACCCTGCCCGCCGTTTCCATGACTGACATTGCTAGAGCCGCAATATGGTTCGCAAAGGGCGAAGTTAGCCTTTTTCAGGGCATCTTTTAGAAGATTGGGGAACCTGAAGGCGGGTCGCCCGTTTATTTATTGATCGAGAAAACTACCGCTTAAATGCAGGATAACCGGCGGTTACGAGACAACCAACGCCGCAGGCTCATCGCGCAACAATCTGGAATCGCGACCGTTATGGAATTAAAAGAGCAAACCCCGATAGATGGCGCAGCCAGCCTCGCTGCCGCCTACTGGAGGACACAGACAATGAGCAAGAATGCGGAAAATCAGGTCGACAGCCATGAGGCCGCCGATCAAGACCGTGCGACCCTGGACAATATCGACGCCAGCACGAAGAAGACGGCGCAGGTCGTCCCCTTCAAGCCCTCCGGGAAGCGGCCGGCCAATGCCCAGTTCGACGAATGGCTGACGCGCAATCTGCACGAGCTGTATGACCCCGTGCTGAAAGAGCCGTTGCCGGAGATGTTGCAGAAGCTGCTGGATTCGATCCCCGACAAGAAGGATTGAGCCGCAGCCCGCTGCCGGCGAATTCGCGAAGACTTTATGGCCACCGCAAGGCACTCCGCCTTACGGTGGCCTTTATTCTTCCACGATATCACCTTTTGACTATTCGCTATGAGGAGTTAGGTTCGTAACCACATTCGGAGCAATAAGGGAGGCAAAAATGCCCCGTTCCTTTAAAGACGAATTGGTTGAGATTATTCCGCATCTGCGTGCGTTTGCCCGGATGCTTTCTGGTAGCGAGGACAGGGCCAACGATCTTGTCCAGGACGCTATTGTACGGGCCTTGGCGGCCGAGGATAAATTCTCTCTCGGCACCAACTTCAAGGCCTGGATGTTCACCATCCTGCGCAACATCTATTACGACTCCCTGCGGCAGCGGAAATTCGAGATGGAGCCGATCGACGATGCGGCCCTGATGGCCTCGGTTCCGGCTACGCAGGAAATCCATCTCGAAGTGCGCGACTTCAAGCGCGCCTTCGCCAAGCTGGCGCCGGAACAGCGCGAGGTGCTGGTTCTGGTGGGCGCCAGCGGCTTCAGCTACGAGGATGCCGCGGTGATCTGCAAATGCGCCGTCGGCACGATCAAGAGCCGCGTCTCGCGGGCTCGCAGCGAATTGACAGCCTCTCTCGGCAGCGTGTCGGAGTTTCGCCGCGCGGCCTGAAAGGGGCACCCAGCAATTATGGGCTAAGTAAATTTTTCTGAGAGAAGGGCGACGGCAGAACAGCCGCCGCCCTTTTTCCATGCCGACGCTTTTACGCCAGGGGCAAGGGCGCGGCGTCGCGCAGGATGGCATCGGCCTCGGCGGTGAAGCCCGCCTCCGGCGCATGCAGCGTCAGCCCGGCCAGCAGAATCAACGGCGCCCGCCCGCCCTTGCGCGTCTGGACCAGCACCCGTTTCGCCGGCTTGCCCTTGCCCGGCCACAGCGGCAGCACGACGGGACTGCCCAGCCGGTGGCGCGCCAGCGCGGCCAGCAGATCGCCCAGCCGGTCGGCGCGGTGGATCACCGTCAGGCTGCCGCGATGCGCCAGATGCCGCGCCGCGAAGCCGACCCACAGCGCAAGATCGGCCTCGCCCTCCAGATGCGCGGCGGCCTTGGACGCATCGGGCGGCGGCGTGCCGCGCCCGGCCGGCAGGAAGGGCGGATTCATCATCACATGCGCCGCCGGTTCGAGGCCAAGGCCGGCGATATCCCCCTCCAGCGCGGAAAATCGATCCGCGACGCCGTTCAGCACCGCATTCTCGCGCGCCAGCGCCGCCAGCGACGGCTGAATCTCCACGCCCAGCACGGAAGCCTGCCCGACCCGCGCCAGCAGGCACAGCGCGGCCGCCCCAACGCCGCAGCCGGCCTCGATCACGCGCTCGCCCGGCCGGACCGGCACGGCGGCGGCCAGCAGCACCGGGTCGATGGCCGCCCGGTAGCCCTGCGCCGGCTGGCGCAGCCTTATCCGTCCGCCGAGCAGCGCATCCTCGGTCGTGGCGCTATCAGGCATCCGGCATGTCTTCGCCGGCATCGAGCAGCAGCCGGCGGGCCGGCGCGTAATCCTCGTCGGCCACCATCAGGCGGCGCTGGATCGCCCCGATGCTGCCCTCCACGATGCTGGTATGGGCATCCATCTGGACCACGCGGATATCCGCGTCCCGCAGCAGGGAGGTCAGAAAGGACAGGCGAACCGGATCGTTCGTGCGCAGCAATTCCTTCACCGAGGCTTCTCCCTTTATGATCGCGCCCGTGCCGCAGTGCAGCGGTTGCACTTGACCGTGCGTCTTGCGGTCTTATGCTCGCTGTCCGAACGCCCCGGCGTCAAGCAAGGGGCTCCGCGCAGTATCAGGATGGTCCCGTGGCTATTGCCGCAAGCCTATCAGAAGACAGGAATCCCGGCTCCCGCGCCGCACTCGACCGGCTCAGCGCCCTGGTCGAGGCCGACATGCAGGGGGTGAACCGGCTGATCATAGAGCGCATGGACAGCCCCGTCGCGCTGATCCCGCAGCTCGCCAGCCATATCGTCGCCGCCGGCGGCAAGCGCATGCGCCCAATGATGACACTGGCCGCCGCCCAGATGCTGGGCTATCGCGGCGACGGCCATCTGAAGCTGGCGGCGGCCGTGGAGTTCATCCACACCGCCACCCTGCTGCATGACGATGTGGTGGATGAGAGCGACCTGCGACGCGGGGTCGACAGCGCCAATGCGGTGTGGGGCAACAAGCCCTCCGTGCTGGTCGGCGACTTTCTGTTCAGCCGCGCCTTCCAGCTTATGGTGGAAACTGGCGAGCTGCAGGTGCTGGCGATCCTGTCCAACGCCTCGGCGGTGATCGCCCAGGGCGAGGTGCAGCAGCTCATCACCGCCAACGACATCTCGACCGACGAAACCGCCTATCTGGAGGTGATCCGCGCCAAGACCGCGCAGCTTTTCGCGGCGGCGACGGAGGTCGGCGGGGTCATCGCCGGGGCCAACGAGGCGCAGCGGCAGGCGCTGGATTCCTACGGCCTCAATCTCGGCATCGCCTTCCAGCTCACCGACGACGTGCTGGATTACTCCGCCAAGCAGGCCGAGCTGGGCAAGGCGGTGGGCGACGATTTCCGCGACGGCAAGATCACCCTGCCGATCATCCTGGCGGTGCAGCGCGCCAGCGCCGAGGAACGCGCCTTCTGGCAGCGCACGCTGGAGGAACAGGATATCCGCGACGGCGACCTGGAGCATGCCTTCGCCCTGCTGCAAAAACACGGCGTGCTGGCGGAAGCGCTGGAGCGCGCCCGCGCCTATGGCAAGGCCGCTCGCGAGGCGCTGCTGACCCTGCCCGACGGCCCGGTACGCGCGGCGCTGGACGATCTGATCGACTTCACCATAGAGCGCGCCTTCTAATATACGAATGCCGCGCCTTTGCCCTTGCAGCCGCATCAGCAGGGCGCTATAAGCACGCCCTCGGTCGGAGCATAGCTCAGCCTGGTAGAGCACTGTCTTCGGGAGGCAGGGGTCGCAGGTTCAAATCCTGCTGCTCCGACCAATTAAAAAGGGCCCCAGCCTCATCGGCGGGGCCTTTTTTAATGCGTCGCTTGAATATTTGTAGCTCATAAGCTACATATCGACATGATCGAACTGCGCCAGACAGAAACCTTTGCCCGCTGGTTCGATGGGCTGCGCGACCGCGACGCCAAGGCACGCATCGCCATCCGATTAAGACGGCTATCGCTCGGCAATGCTGGCGATGTCAAACCAGTTGGCGACGGCATCAGCGAACTGAGGATCGATTACGGTCCAGGCTACCGCGTTTACTATAGCCAGCGTGGGCCGGTTTTGGTGCTGCTGCTCTGCGGCGGCGACAAGCGCACACAGAAGCAGGACATCGCGACAGCGAAAGCTCTCGCGGCTGAGAATGAGGAGTAACGACCATGCCGGTTGCGACACGCCCTTGGGATGCATCCGAGCATCTGGACAGTGCGGAAGCAATTGCCGCCTATCTCGATGCCGCGATGGAAGACGGCGACCCGGCCCTTATCGCCGCCGCGCTGGGCGATGTGGCGCGCGCCCGTGGCATGACGCAGATCGCGAAGGATACCGGGCTCGCCCGCGAATCCCTCTATCGCGCGTTGAGCGCCGATGGCAACCCGGAATTCAGCACTGTGCTGAAAGTGTTGAAGGCGATGGGCATTCGCCTGTCCGCCGCGCCTGCCGCCTAAGCCAATCACCGGATTGACACCGCCTTTTCCCTGACGCCATCATGGCGACATCCAAGGGGCGCCCCGGCAAGGGGCTGAGATACCGCTGACGCTGCGGGAACCCTTAGAACCTGATCCGGGTCGTACCGGCGTAGGGATGGAAAGGGCCGCACACACGTCACGGGCCACCCCCATTTCGAAGCTCTCCCGGATCTCCATGCCACTGTCTGGAGATCGCCATGTCGTCCGAGAAATTCATCGTCACTACCGGCCCCCTGCCCGCCTCGCGCAAGATGCACGTCGCCGGCAATCTGTTTCCCGATATCCGCGTCGCCATGCGCGAGATCGACCTGGAGCCGTCTTCCGGCGAGCCGCCGGTGCGGGTCTACGACACGTCCGGCCCCTACAGCGACCCCGCCGCTTCCATCGATATCTCCCGCGGCCTGCCGGCGCTGCGCCGTTCCTGGATTGAGGCGCGCGGCGATGTGGAGGCCTATGACGGCCGCGAGATAAAGCCGGAGGATGACGGGCTGAAAAGCGACGAGCAGCGCAAGGTGGCGATGTTCGACCGGTCCAATATCCGTCCGCTGCGCGGCAAGCCCGGCACGGCCGTCACCCAGCTTGCCTACGCCCGCGCCGGCATCGTGACGCCGGAGATGGAATATATCGCCGTGCGCGAGAATCTGGGCCGCGAGCGATTGAAAGAGGCCGCCGCGCGCGACGGCGAGAGTTTCGGCGCCGCCATCCCGGACTATGTGACGCCGGAATTCGTGCGCGAGGAAGTGGCGCGCGGCCGCGCCATCATCCCGGCCAACATAAACCACCCGGAGATCGAGCCGATGATCATCGGCCGTAATTTCCTGGTGAAGATCAACGCCAATATCGGCAATTCCGCCGTTTCCTCCTCGGTCGCGGAGGAGGTAGACAAAATGGTCTGGTCGATCCGCTGGGGTGCCGACACGGTGATGGACCTCTCGACCGGGCGCAACATCCACACCACGCGGGAATGGATATTGCGCAACTCCCCGGTGCCCATCGGCACGGTGCCGATCTATCAGGCGCTGGAGAAGGTCGGCGGCAAGGCGGAAGACCTGACCTGGGAAATCTACCGCGACACGCTGATCGAGCAGGCCGAGCAGGGGGTGGACTATTTCACCATCCATGCCGGGGTGCGGCTGCCCTATATCCCGCTGACCGCCAAGCGCGTCACCGGCATCGTCAGCCGCGGCGGCTCGATCCTCGCCAAATGGTGCCTGGCGCATCACAAGGAGAATTTCCTCTACACGCATTTCGAGGAAATCTGCGAGATCATGAAGGCCTATGACGTGTCCTTCTCGCTGGGCGACGGCCTGCGCCCCGGCTCCATCGCCGACGCCAACGACGCCGCCCAGTTCGCCGAGCTGGAGACGCTGGGCGAGCTGACGCAGATCGCCTGGAAGCATGATGTGCAGGTGATGATCGAAGGGCCGGGCCATGTGCCGATGCACAAGATCAAGGCCAATATGGACAAGCAGCTGGCCGTCTGCGGCGAAGCGCCCTTCTATACGCTAGGGCCGCTGACCACCGACATCGCGCCCGGCTACGATCACATCACCAGCGGCATTGGCGCTGCGATGATCGGCTGGTTCGGCACGGCGATGCTGTGCTACGTGACGCCGAAGGAGCATCTGGGGCTGCCGGACCGCGACGATGTGAAGGTCGGCGTTGTCACCTACAAGATCGCCGCGCATGCCGCCGACCTCGCCAAGGGCCACCCGGCAGCGCAGGTGCGCGACGACGCGCTATCGCGCGCGCGATTCGAATTCCGCTGGCGCGACCAGTTCAATTTGTCGCTCGATCCGGAAACGGCGGAACAGTATCACGACCAGACCCTGCCGGCGGAGGGGGCCAAGCTGGCGCATTTCTGCTCCATGTGCGGCCCGAAATTCTGCTCGATGAAGATCAGCCAGGAAGTCCGCGACTACGCCAAGAGCGGCATGGCCCAGATGTCGCAGAATTTCCGCGACCAGGGCGGCGAAATCTTCGTGCCCGACACGGCCGCGGAGTAGGAGGCCTCTCCCCCTGCACTTGTCCCGGGAATCCAGGGTGCAGCCTGCTCGACCGACATCCAGCAGGCGGAAGCCTGGACCCCCGCAACAAGTGCG
>NZ_LPXN01000134.1 GCF_001618175.1 Oceanibaculum pacificum
TGAACCCTGGATTCCCGGCACAAGGCCGGGAATGACGGATGGAGGGGGAGTCATCGCCCGTGCGATGCCGTCACGACGAGGCCTTTGCCGTCACACCGAGGCAGTCCCGCCCTCCCAGTCCGTCTGCTCCTCCCCCCGACCGTCACCCTCGGGCTTGACCCGAGGGTCCAGCCGCACAACGCCGTTCGCTGGATGGTCGAATCACGTCCGATCCATGACGGGAGAGAAAGCGGACCCCGCCCTTATTTAGAGAATTTCGCGCTGACGCGGGTGGAGGGCTGGATGAGCTTCACGCAGTCGGTGCGCTTGCCGCTGTCGTCGGCGCAGGACAGCACGTCGTTCAGCAGGATGCGGCTGATGCGGTCGCAGGTCAGGCCCACGATGTCGAACAACTTCACGCTGGTCTTGTCGGCGCGCAGCGGGGCGGCGTCGAGCGACAGGCGGCGGGCGATCACGCCGTTGGTGTCGAACAGCACCAGATCGAGCTGGAATTCGTTGAAATTGGTCTGGCTGGGATTTTCGAACAGCATATAGGCCCGGCAGGCGTTCGGCTGGTCCTCAAGCTTGTTCAGCTCGATGGCGATGGTGCCGGCCCCCGCGGCCTGGGCTTGCGCCTGTCCCGGCAGCACGGCGGCGCCCAGCGCCAGGCCGAGGATTGCGGCGGTGGACAGGAATTTCCCAATCGTCGGCATGATCGTTCCTCACTTCTGTTCCCGGGCGACACGTCCGGCCCGTTGTGGCGCGAACCTTCACCAATTGCAAGTCAATCGCAGCTCAAGAAAGCGGCAACATTACGTGCGCCTTGAAGCCGTCGCGCTGCCGCAGCTTTTCGTACCAGGCGCGCAGGGCCGGAAAATCCCCGTGCGGCACGTCCAGCGCGTACCAGCGATGGGTGAACGCCCCCACCGGAATGTCGGCCATCGTCAGCCGCTCGCCCAGCATATAGTCACGGCCCTGCAGATGGCGGTCGAGCAGCGCATAGAAGCCGCGGCAGCTCTCCGCCGCCTTGTCTAAAGCGGCCCGGTCGCGCTGCTCGTCAGGCGTGCGGATCAATTGCCAGAACACGGTGGTCATCGGCCCGCCCAGCGAGAAGCTGGCCCAATCCATCCATTGCCCGGCCTGTCCCCGCAGCTTCGGATCGTCCGGGCAGAGCCCGCCCTGGTCGTAGGTTTCCGCCAGGTAGCGCACGATGGCGTTGGATTCCCACAGGATGAAGCCGCGATCGTCGATCACCGGCACCAGCCCGTTGGGATTCATTTTCAGGAACCACTCTTCCTTGTTCCGGCCGAACTCGCGGCCGGCATCGATGCGCTCGCACCGCAGGCCGAGCTCCGCGACGCACCACATCGCCTTCTGCACATTGATGGAATTGGACCGTCCCCAGAGCCGCAACATGTTTCCTCGCCCTTTCGTCATTCTCTTTGCCGGCCAGCCTGCCCCCGCGCGCCGGAGAAGACAAGCGCCACCGCCGAAGAACAGGCCGGCATTCAAACTATTGTAGCCGCGCAGGGTTTCTCCCATACTTCGCGTCTTGAAAAGGTCGATGAAGACCTATGCAACCCTGGGAGAAACGCATGTATCACCGTAGTTTCAAATGGATGGCGCTTGCCGGCGTGGCGATGGCCGCGATGGTCGGCCAGGATGCCATGGCCGTCGAGCTGAAGGCCTCGCACCAGTTCCCCGGCGGCAAGGGCGACGTGCGCGACGAGATGGTGCAGATCATCGCGCGCGAAGTCGCGGCCGCCAATGTCGGCCTCGACATCAAGGTCTATCCGGGCGCGTCGCTGGTGAAGGCGAACGAGCAGTGGCAGGCCATGCTGAAGGGCCAGATCGACATCACCGCCTTCCCGCTCGACTATGCCAGCGGCCGGCACCCGGAATTCGGCGCCACGCTGATGCCGGGCCTGGTGAAGAGCCATGAGCACGCGGCGCGCCTGAACGGCTCGCCCTTCATGCAGGAAATCAAGAAGGTGATCGAGGATGCCGGCGTCATCGTGCTGGCCGATGCCTGGCTGGCCGGCGCGTTCGGCAGCAAGGAGAAGTGCATTCTGGAGCCGGCTGACGTGCAGGGGCTGAAAGCCCGCTCCGCCGGCGCCACCTTCGCGGAGATGTGGGCCGGCGCCGGAGCGTCGATCGTCTCGATCCCGTCGAACGAGGTCTATAACGCGCTGCAGACCGGCGTCGCCAACGCCACCGACACCTCGACCGGCAGCTTCGTGTCCTTCCGGCTGTATGAGCAGCTCTCCTGCGTGACCGCGCCGGGCGACAACGCGCTGTGGTTCATGTACGAGCCGGTGCTGATGTCCAAGCGCTCCTTCGAGCGGCTGACCAAGCCGCAGCAGGAGGCGCTGATGAAGGCGTCGAAGAAGTCCGAGGAATATTTCGCTAGCGAGAGCAAGAAGCTCGACGACAAGATGATCGAGGCCTTCGAGAAGAATAACGTGAAGGTCGTCACCATGTCCGACAAGCAGGCCGCCGCCTGGCGCGAGGTGGCCAAGAAGACCTCCTACAAGACCTTCTCCGAGAAGGTGAAAAATGGCGGCAAGCTGATCGACATGGCGCTGTCGGTCGAATAAGCCGCCCAGAGGCAAGGACCAACGGGTCGTTCCCTGCCCGCCGGCCGGCTGCAGTCGGCGCGGGGGCCGGGGGACGACCCGCTTCATAAGAAGAGACAACGGGAGACTTCATGGACGTGTATGTTCGCGCCGTGGCCGCCCTGTCCCGGGCGTGCGGCGTTGCGGCGGCGTTGATGATCCTGATGGCGGTGCTGATCGTCTGCCAGATGATCTTCGTGCGCACCGTATTGCAGGAATCCGCCATCTGGCAGAGCGAGTTCGTCACCTTCATCCTGGTCGCCGCGACCTTCATGGGCAGCCCCTATGTGCTGCTGACGCGCGGGCATGTGAACGTCGATCTGCTGCCGCTCTATCTGCCGCACAAGGCGCGGATCTGGCTGGCCCTGCTGGCTTCCAGCCTGGCGCTGATCTTCTGCGCCGTGCTGCTGTGGGACAGCGTGGTGTGGTGGCTGGAAGCCTATGAGGGCAACTGGCTGACCAGCTCGATCTGGCGCGCCCGGCTGTGGATCTACTACGCCGCCATGCCGATCGGCTTCGGCGTTCTGACGCTGCAATATATCGCCGATATCTATTGCCTCGCCACGGGCCGCGACATGCCCTTCGGCATGACGCCGGAGACGCGGCTATGAGCGAATTGTCCATCGGGTTGCTGATCGGGCTGGTGACCGTGCTGTTCCTGGCGACCGGCATGCCCGTCGCCTTCGCGCTGGGGCTGGTCACCGTCGTCTTCCTGGTCATCTTCGACGGCTTCTACGCCCTCCAGTTCCTGGCCGACACGATGTTCGGCGGGCTGAACGACTTCACCCTGGTCTCGATCCCGATGTTCGTGCTGATGGGCGCCGCCGTCGCCTCCAGCCGCGCCGGCTCGGATCTGTACGAGGCGCTGAACCGCTGGTTCCACCGCGTGCCGGGCAGCCTGGTGATCTCCAACCTGGGGGCCTGCGCGCTGTTCAGCGCGATGACCGGCTCCTCCCCCGCCACCTGCGCGGCCATCGGCAAGATGGGCATACCGGAGATGCGGCGGCGCGGCTATTCCGCCGACCTGGCCACCGGGGCCATCGCGGCGGGCGGCACGCTGGGCATCCTGATCCCGCCCTCGGTGACGATGATCCTGTACGGCATCGCCTCGGAAACCTCCATCGGCCGGCTGTTCCTGGCCGGCGTGCTGCCGGGCATCATGCTGACCAGCCTGTTCATGATCTGGGCCTGGTTCCTGTGCTGGAAGCGCGGCGAGGGCATGTCGGCGGCCGGGCAGAGCTATAGCTTCAAGGAGAAGATCGAATCGCTGCCGAAGATCGGCCCGTTCCTGCTGATCATCGTCGGCGTGATCTACGCCATGTATGGCGGCCTCGCCACGCCGTCGGAAGCGGCCGGCGTGGGCGCGCTGCTCTGCCTGATCATGGTGGTGGTGATCTACAAGATCTGGCGGCCGGGGGATATGTGGCACATCCTGCGCGACACGACGCGGGAATCGGTGATGATCATGATGATCATCGGCACCTCGGTGCTGTTCAGCTACATGCTGTCCAGCCTGTATGTCACCCAGTCCATCGCCGAATATATCGGCGCGCTGGAGATCAACCGCTGGGTGCTGCTGTTCTTCGTGAACATCCTGCTGCTGGTCGCCGGCTGCTTCCTGCCGCCGGCCGCCATCATCCTGATGACCACGCCGATCCTGCTGCCGATCATCGTGAATGCCGGGTTCGATCCGATCTGGTTCGGCGTCATTCTGACGATCAACATGGAGCTGGGTTTGATTACCCCGCCGGTCGGCCTCAATCTGTTCGTCATCAACGGCATCGTGCCTGATGTCAGGCTGCCGGTAATCCTGAAGGGCGCGCTGCCTTTCATGCTATGTATGGTGGTGGCCATCATCATCCTCTGCATCTTTCCGGAAATCGCCACTTGGCTGCCGGACACGCTGATGGGAGGGTGAGGAGGGAAGTTTATAACTTCTGGTTATGTGATGGAGGGGGACAATAGGGCGGATTGGCCGTATTTTCCCTCTCTGAACTGCAACCGGCCGGATCGTCTTCCGGCCCTCTCTTGCAGAGGTTTTTGTCGCCAACGCGGAACGGAGTTTGACATGCCCGCCAACCGCCTGCTCCTGATCGACGACGATCCGGCAATCGGGGAATTCGTGCGCAAGGTGGCGGAAGGGGAGAATTACGAAGTTGCCGCCACCGCCGACCCCAAAGCGTTCCAGGCCGCGCTGGAGGCGCTCGATCCCACGGTCATCATGCTCGATCTGGCGATGCCGTCGATGGATGGGGTGGAAATGATCCGCTTCCTGGCCGAGAAGAAATGCCAGGCGCAGATTCTCATCATCAGCGGTTTCGACAGCAAGATGATGGCCGCCGCGCACCGGCTGGGCGACGCCCACGGGCTGCAAATGGCCGGCGTGGTGCAGAAGCCGGTGCGCGTGGCCGAGCTGCGCCGCCTGCTCGGCAGCCTCGCCGTCCCCGAATAATCGGCTTAGCGCAGGAAGAACGAGACCGGCACCACCAGTTCGAGCTGCGCCTGCTGCATCTCGGCGGGCAGCGGCGGGAAGGGCGAGGCGCGCTGCACCATCGCCTTCGCCTCATTGTCCAGGATATCGAAGCCGGAGCCGCGCTCCAGCTTGAAGGACAAAAGATTGCCCTCGCGGTCCATCACGAAGCGGACGGTGACCTGCCCCTCGATGCGGCGCAGCTGGGCGCGGCGCGGATATTCCTTGTGGCGCTCCAGCCAGGCCTGGACCAGCGCCAGATAATCCTTCGACGAGCCCGGCATGCCGCCGCCCGCCGTGTTGTTCTGGTTGCCCGCCCCCTGGCTGGTCTTGTTGCCGGACTGGCCGGCGGCCCCGGACGTCCTGGATTCGCCGGTGCGCTCGCCTTCCGTCGGCCTGCCCGGCGCTTGGTCCTGGGCGGTCGCGGCGGTGTTCGGCTGGGCGGCCGGCTGGGCCGCGGGCTGCGCCTTCGGCGGCGGCGGGGCCTTGGCGACCTGCGGGCGGGGCGGCGTCGGCTTGACCGGCGCGGGCGGCACCGGCTCGATCTGCCGCACCGGCTCCACCGCCTTGGCGATGATCGGCTCGGCCGCCTTGACCGACTCCACCGGCTTGGTCTCGACCGGCTGCACGGTCTCGACCGGCTGCACCGGCGCTTGCGGCACGGTCTCCGTCACCGGCTTCACCGTTTCGGTCGCCTCGACGGTCCTGGCGACAGTGGACTCCCGCACCTCGCTGACGCTCTCGCTGGCCTCGACGGCCTTCACCTGGCCGCCCGGCGCGCCGCCGGCCGGGCCGAGATCGACCTCAATGCCGCCCAGCCCGGCGGCGACCGCGCCGGATTTCGGCGGCTCCTCGTTCAGGAAGAACAGCAATCCGCTGGAATGAATAGCGATCGACAGCACGATGGCGGCGACCTTCATGCGCCCGGACATTTCCGTCCGCACCGGCGCGAAGCCCATATCGACGGCGCTCATGAACCGCTCTCCCGCACCGAGGTCAGCAGCAGCAGCTTCTCGACGCCCGCCGCGCGCAGCGTCTCCATCACCTGGATGACCCGCCCGGCATCGGCCTCCTGATCCGCCTTCAGCCGCAGCGGCGGCGCGTCTTCCGCCATCGGCTGTTGGGTTTTCACCTCCCCGGCCAGCACCTCGGCCAGCGCCTCCAGCTCGACCGGCTTGCCGGCGAAGGCGAGCTGCCCGTCGGCGCCGACCAGGATGGTGTTCGGCACCGCCTCCGGCAGATCGGTGGAGGCCGAGGGCGGCGGCGTCACCTGGAACGGGTCCGCCTGCGTCAGCTTGCCGGCCAGCATGAAGAAGATCAGCAGCAGGAAGACGATGTTGATGAGCGGAATCACCCCCTCGTCGCCTTCCTCGCGCTGGCGCGCGGGGCGGCGGTTGAACGGGCTTCCGGTCTTGCGGGCGAAGCGCATGATAGGTCCTAGCCGCCGGCCCGGCTGTCGCGGATCAGCGAGACGTCGCGGATGCCGGCCGCCGTCACCAGATCGAGAATCGCCACCGCGCGCTGCATGCGCACGCCGGCGGCGGGCTGCACCAGCACGCGCTGGTCGGGCTTGCGGCCCACGGCGGAGGCCAGGCGCGCCTGCACCCCCGCCTCGTCCAGCCGCTCGCCGGACAGGTCGAGCCCGCCATCGGCCAGCACGCGGATCAGCAGCGCGCCTTCCATGGAGCTGCTGGCCGCCGTGGCCTGCGCCGGGGTGCCAAGCGAGATCGAGCGCCAGTCGAGAAAGCTGGAGGCCAGCATGAAGAAGATCAGCAGGATGAAGACGACATCGATCAGCGGCGTCAGGCTGATGAGCTGCCGGCGGCGGCGCTGACGCGGGATCAGGCCGCTATTCGGCTGGCTGAGCATGAGCGGCGCGGAAGGAGGCCGGCTCCCGCTCCTTCATCGAGGCGAATTGGGTCGCGGTGAAGATCTGCGTCGCCGCATCCTCCATGTCGTGCGCCAGGCTGTCGATGGTGCGCTCGATCCAGTTCAGCGCGGCCACCGCGGGAATGGCGACGGCCAGGCCGACCGCCGTGGTCAGCAGCGCCACCCAGATGCCGCCGGACAGGATCGCCGGATTGATGTTGGCCCCCGCCCCTTCCATCTGCTGGAACGCCTCGATCATGCCGATCACGGTGCCGAACAGGCCGAGCAGCGGGCTCAGCGAGGCGATCACCTCCAGCCCGCGCAGGTAGGAGCGCAGCCCCTCGATGCGCGCCATGCCGATGCGCCCGGCCTCCTCGCGCACCGCATCGGGATCGACGCGGTGGCGCAAGCCGTCGATGGCGACCGCCATCACCTCGGCGATCGGGTTGCGCACGCCCTTCAGCACCGACAGCGCCTCCGCCGGGCGGCCGGCGCGGTACAGCGCCACCGACTTGGCGATGAAGCCGCGGCTGCCGACCCGCATCGAGGCGAACTGGAACAGCTTCAGCAGCACGATGGTCAGCGCGATCACCGACAGAACCAGCAGGATGATCACCACCGGCCCGCCGGCATGGATCAGCCCCAGCGCCTGGTCCATGGCGCTCAAGGGCGGCTCGACCATATCGGCCCCCACATCGGCACCCGGCAGCGGCGCGACAGCGGCGTCGGCGGGAAGCGGCCCGGTGGACGGCGCGGTGGACGGCCCGGTGGACGGTGCCGTCGGGGCGGCGGTCGGCGGCGTTGTCTCGTTCATCATCCTGCCTTGCGATGCGAATCGTCAGCGGTCGCCGAGGGCGTCGAATCCGTCGGCGCGCGGATGATAGTGAGATTGCGAGTTGATTGCAATGCAACCTCTGCAGGTCTGCTCTCTGCGGGCAGTGTATCGGTTTGACCTCCGGCCTTCCTGTTCACCATCGTGTCATTTCATCATCTTGTCATTGCCGGGCCTGACCCGGCAATCCAGGGGCCGCGTTCCGTGACGTTACAGGCAGGGCACCGCTCCTGGACCCCCGGGTCAAGCCCGGGGGTGACAGGCAGGTAGACAGGCCGATCCCGCAGTCAAGAATTCCATGGTGAGACACTGCCTCTCTGCGGCATGTGGTGCATCGCCGCAGCCCGGCTGTTATCGTCACACGAAACGCGAATCGACAGGAGCCTCATGGTGCAGCGCAGCGCGGATTCCTTCAAGCAGTGGCAGAAACAGGCCTGGACCGAGCGCGGCGAGGGCTGGGACCGCCGCGCCGACGAGCTGGAGGAGATGTCGCGCCGCTTCAACGACCCGCTGCTCGACTTGGCCGGGCTGGAGCCGGGCATGATCGTGCTCGACCTGGCCTCCGGTGCCGGCGAGCCGGCGCTGAGCGCGGCGAAGCGCGTCGGCCCCGGCGGACAGGTGCTGGCGACCGACCTCGCCCCGGCGATGATGGCCGGCATCCGCCGCCGCGCCAAGGCCGCCGGCCTGTCCAATATCGGCTTCGAGATCGCCGACGCCGAGGCCCTGCCCTTCCCCGACGCCAGCTTCGACCGGGTGACCTGCCGCTTCGGGCTGATGTTCTTCCCCGACCCGCTGAAGGCCCTGCGCGAATCGCTGCGGGTGCTGAAGCCGGGCGGCCGCGCCGCCTTCATGGTCTGGGGACCGCTGGCCGACAATGCCCTGTTCGCGGTGACGCTGGAAGCCGCCATCGAAACCCTGATCCCGCACGAAAGGGCCTCGGACGAAAGAGACTTCCTCGCCCTGCCCTTCATCCAGGGCGAGGCCGGGGCCGTGCAGCGCCTGATGCACCAGGCCGGCTTCGCCAATGTGCGCGAAGAAGCCCTCCAGACCGCCCGCAAGGCCCCCGGCGACAAACCGTTCTGGCGCGCCAACCTCGACATGATGCTGGGCCGCCGCTACGCCGAGGCCACCGACGCCCAGAAACAGGCCCTGGAAACCGCGATCAGGCGGCGGCTCGAACCCTACCGCGAGGGCGATGATTACCGGCTGCCGGTTCATGTGAGGTATGCGGCGGGGGATAAGCGGCAAAACTGACGATATAGATACTAGCAGAAAGTAGATCAGTCATATCTCAGGGTTGATGAATTTTCTCCGTTAGGAAGAACACACCGTGAAGCGTTGAAACAACCATCGAAGCGAACAAGAACGTCAAAACAAAGCCGACTGCGCCTTTCAAAATCAGCCACGGCCACGCCACGCCCGTCCAACAACCTATCGCAGCTTGGAATACGTCAATAGATGACGCGAATGCATTGATGGCCATGAGCGCAAAGCACAAGCCAAACGATAGGATAACAAGATACGAAAATAGGTATGACAGGAACAATCGCCGGGTCAGCTTGACCGGCACCTGTTGCCCGCGTACTCGCATTTCCACTTCAGGCGCGGGCGCTGGCATTTCATGGTCCATTGTCGTGCTGCCAAACGTGGCGACCGCCGCAAGACCAGCGAAATAGAAGCCGGGCAGCGTGGAAACGAGTGTCAGCAGGCTTTCGACAAGACCTTCTGTACCGACAAGCGTAGGCTTTGCCGGCAGCAAAGCATAAAACAAAACGGCAAAGATCGTTAGGGCCAGCGGAAGCCATGTTGTGTAGGTCCGCATTTCGCCATGCGATATGCGTCGATAGGCAAAACCCCGACTAAGTTCATATATAAGCTGTTTTAGCACCTTATATCGCCCGGTTAGCTAAGAACTCCGGGATTGCCATATCCCGGAAATGAACGACTATCTGCATAGCAGAGTGATCTAGGAACGGAGATATGTTTGTTACGTCGAACGATTTCACATACATTTCCTCCAAAGGGTTCCCGGTTCTTGCATCTATTTCAACCGTAACTGATCTATTTTTCCCAGGAATTTTGTAGCTTACTCTAGCAACCCCATAGTTCTCTGCATTTAATTTAAATGCCGCGCGCAATGATTGCCAAAGCTTGATTGGAAGATTGTTCTTGTCGACCTGAAGGCGCAGTTCCGTTTCTTTCTTCGTAAGATACGCTGCTCCAGCCACCGGAGCCACTGCCTCTGCTCTGACAAGGGAAATACCGGTGATCTGGCCGTTGTTTATGTCGTCGATTAACGTGTCAGAGGGTCGGCCACGTAGTTCGATATGTGGGCAGCAGCGGGCGGTTCGCGGCGAACCTTGACGGGTCAAGCCACCTGCCGGATGCGGATACAAAAAGGACTTTGGGTCGTCTTTGAACTCAAAACTCAGCAATTTGGACAACAAGCGTTGCACTAGGCTCGAGGCGACGCCAGCGACGCGCTCAATAGCGCACGTATAGACGTTGGGAAAGCCCTGCTCTTGCGCTGTAGAAATCAGGACATGGCAAGCGAAGTCCGCGCCTTGGTTCGGGCCTTTTGCGTGAACGTTAAAAATACCTGCCGTTGGGTCGGATGTAACACTGTTCGGCGCTGTCTTATCGGATAGCCGAACAAGTAGCGTGATGAATTTCTGAGTGGCATTAATGTGAATATCCCCTATCAACATCGTCGCAGAATCGGCGCGAATAGGATACGTCCGACCAGTATCCTTCATCCTCTGAAAAATCGGAACCAAATCGTCCATAGTGGGAATGGACGCGCCTTCCTTCCTCGCGCCGATTTCAAGGTCGTAGATATAAAACTGCCGACGATCATTCTGCATTCAATGCCCCCCCCCAACCTTGATCATCGAATAACATGACATATCTTTGGCCGCCACAACGTTAGACAAAGGTTAGGCGGACCGGTACATTTCATAAGCGGAGTTGCCTATAGAGTGGCTCTATCTTGATCAGATTATCCAAGCCCCCTACCGCTCTCCCCCAAACTCCCGCCACGCCAGCGCGATGCGGCCCAGAATCGTCAGGGCGCAGAGGGCGGCGAAGCCGTAGGCGAGTGCGGGGAACCAGGCGGGGAGCAGGCAGAAGGCGGTGAAGGCGAGGATGGTTTCCGTGCCCTCCGCCAGGCCGCCCATATGGTAAAAGGATTTGCGGCCGCGCCGCTCGGTCTGCAGGCCGCGCTTTGCCGCCAGCACGGCATAGGCGAGGAAGGACGCGCCGGTGCCGATGAAGCTGGCCAGCAGCACGCAGGCCGCAAGCGCGTTCGCCGCCGGGTCGGCGAGCGCGAAGCCCAGCGGCACGGCGGCGTAGAACAGGAAATCCAGCACGATGTCGAGATAGCCGCCCAGATCGGTCGACCCGGCTGTTTGCCCGCCCCTTTGGCCAGCCTGGCGGGCGATGGCGCCGTCCAGCCCGTCGGCGAGGCGGTTGACCAGGATCGCCGCCAGCGCCAGGCCGTAATGCTGGCACGCCAGCGCCGGCACGGCCAGCATCCCGACCGCGAATCCTATGATTGTCATGGCGTCGGCGGCGACGCCCCTGTCGGCGAGAAAGCGCCCTGCCCGCTCCAGCGGTGCCGCGATCAGCCGCCGC
Organism: Oceanibaculum pacificum; assembly: GCF_001618175.1. Lineage (GTDB taxonomy): Bacteria > Pseudomonadota > Alphaproteobacteria > Oceanibaculales > Oceanibaculaceae > Oceanibaculum > Oceanibaculum pacificum. The sequence goes on from NZ_LPXN01000134.1 coordinate 11,399, forward strand.
AGCGCCGCATCCAGCATGGGGCTAAGGCTTTTCGACCAGACTGGCCGGGGGACTGGCTGGCGGGCTGGCTGGCGGGCTGGCCGGGGGCGTATGGGCCACGTCGGTGGCGGGGTCCGCCGCCATGTCGGCGGCGTGCGCCTCGGCCAGGTTTTCCGCCTCGCGCTTCAGGCGCAGATAGGAGCGGATGCTGAGCGGAATGGCGATCAGGTAGAGCACGCCCAGCACCGACAGGGTCTGCCAGGGGGCGTTCACCAGGGCGGCGACCAGCAGGCCGACCACGATCAGCACCGGTATCACGAAGGATTGCGGAATCCGCATCTTCTTGCCGGAGAAGGTGGGGATGGTGCTGACCATCGCCAGCCCGACCAGCAGGGTCCAGACCACGACGAAGCCGGGGCTGGAGAAGAAGGCCGGCCCGCCATCGAAGGACAGCGCCATCGGCAGCAGCGCCAGCCCCGCCCCGGCCGGCGCCGGCACGCCGGAGAAGTAGTTATAGGCGTAGGCCGGCAGGTCGGGGTCGCCCAGCTTGGTGTTGAAGCGGGCCAGGCGCAGGGCCGCACAGGTGGCGAAGAACAGCACCACCGCCCAGCCGATGCCGGGCAGCCCGTTCATCGACCACATATACAGCACCATGCCCGGCGCCACGCCGAAGCTGAGGAAGTCGGACAGCGAATCCAGCTCCGCGCCGAACTTGCTGGTCACCTTCAGCAGCCGCGCCATGCGCCCGTCCAGCCCGTCCAGCACGGCGGCGATGACGATGGCCGCCACCGCCTCGTGCCATTGGCCCAGCAGCGCGAAGCGGATGCCGGTCAGCCCGGCGCACAGCGCCAGGATGGTCAGCATGTTCGGGATCAGCCGGTTGATCGACAGACCCTTCAGGCGGGGCGTGCGGCGATAGCGCCTCATATGTGCGTCCTTAACGTTAGCGGATTTCGCCCAGGCGGCTGGGTTCGGTCGAGGCGAGGTCGGCGATCACCGTCTCGCCGGCGACCGTGCGCTGGCCCAGAACGGCGAAGGAAGCGGTGCCGGCCGGCAGATAGACATCGACCCGGCTGCCGAAGCGGATCAGCCCATAGCGCTCGCCGGCGCGCAGCGACTGGCCCTCGGCGACGCGGCAGACGATGCGCCGCGCCACCAGCCCGGCGATCTGCACGCTGCCGACGCGCGTCCCGTCGGCCTGGGTGATGACGATGCCTTGGCGCTCATTCTGCTCGCTCGCCTTGTCCAGCGAGGCGTTCAGGAACTTGCCGGGATGGTAGGCGATATGCGTCACCTTGCCGTCGACCGGGGCGCGGTTAACATGCACGTCGAACACGTTCATGAAGATGCTGATGCGCTCCATCGGCTGGTCGCCGAGATTGAGGTCGGCCGGCGGCACCGCCTTGCCGGCGAAGCACACCACGCCGTCGGCCGGGCTGATCACCAGCCCGGCGCGGGTCGGGGTCACACGCTCCGGATCGCGGAAGAAATAGACGCACCACAGCGTCAGGACGACGCCCACCCAGCCCAGGAAATCGGACAGGGAAAAGAGAATCAGCGCGCCGACGACGAAAATGGCGATGATCGGCCAGCCCTCACGGACGATCGGCACGAAGATTGTTTTCAGCAAGACGGCTCTTCCTTTCGTTTGTCCCCGACAGACAGCCTGCGACGGGGCCAGGGAGAATACACCGCGGCAGCCCTTGTGCAAAATACCGCGCTTTAACCCTTTATTAGGGGCGGCGCGGCATTATTGTAAGTGCCAACTCGCCCTAATGATCCCGGCGCTATCGCAAGATGTTGATGGAATCGACCGCTCCCTTTCTCGAATTGCTCTCGCACAGCCCCGAGGAATTCGACCTGATCAGCTTCGCCCGCCTGGCCGATGCCGGCAGCGGCGCGCCCAGCGGCGAACGGCCGGTGCGCTTCGCCTTCGATTGCGACGGCATCACCTATCTGGGCGGGCTGGTGGTGCAGGACGGGCAGCATTACCTGCATCTGGAAGCGCTGATCGGCATCCTGCCCTACACCAAGGAATCGCCAGACCGGCGCGGCGCGCTGCTGCGCGCGCTGAACGAGATCAAGAAGCTGGCGCCCTCGCGCCTGACCGTCGATCCGCGCCAGCGCATCCGGCTCGACGCCGCCCTGACGCTGGACGGCCCGGCCACCCCGGCCCGGCTGATGGCGACCGCAGCGCTGTTCCTGGCGCGGCTGCGGCACAGCCTGAACGGCATGGCGCGGCTCAGCACCCCCGACAAATCGACCGCCCCGGCCTGATGATCGCTTCGCCCTGGCTCAGTTGACTCGGGGCAGCGTGAATACCTGGCCGGGATAGATCATGTCCGGATCGCGGATCTGGTCCTTGTTGGCGGCGTAGATCACGGTGAAGGACTGGCCCTCGCCATAGGTGCGACGGGCGATGCGCCACAGATTATTGCCCGGCTGAATCACCACCACCCGGTCCGACAGGGCGTTGGACAGCGGCTCCGACTTCAGGAAGGGCAGCTCGATGCGGGCCACCACGCTGCCGCCGGGCGCCAGCTTGTCGACGCGAAGCTGATGCGGGCCGGTCGGCACGCTGGTCTGCGGCTGGAAGCGCCAGCGGCCCTTATCGTCGGCCACCGTGTCGCCCAGCAGCTTATCGTCGAGATAGAGCCGCACCTTGTCGCCCGGCTCGGCCCGGCCGCTGAAGATGATCTCGCCCTTGTCGTCGTAATCCACCACATCCAGCGTCACCGGCAGATTTTCGCCGCCGCCGGAGGGCACCGTCACCACCTCCTGCGCCGGCCGGCCGGGAGCCGGCGTCGGCGTGGCCGGGGCATTGCTGGGCGCGCTGGTGGGGGTACTGGCGGGCGCGCTGGCGGCCGGCGCGGCGCTGGAGGCGTTGGCGGGCGGCGCTGTGGGGGCCTGCAGCACGGTCGAGGGGCCGCTGCCATCGCGCGGGGCGATCATCGCCAGCGGTGTCTGCGGCTTGTCCGTCGGCTGGCCGGCGATGTCCTTCTGCGCCTCGGGCACCACCAGCACCACGATATCGTCGGAATTCTTCTTCGAGCCGTCCTGCATGTCGGCTTCCAGGCTGAGCTGCCGGCTGCCGGGGGCCAGCGGCTCCTTGGGCAGCAGCACCCATTCGCCGCGCTGGTCGGCCTGGATCTCGCCGATCAGCCGGTCGCCATCCATCACCCGTACCTTGGCGTTCGGCTCCGCGCGGCCGGCGATCACCGCGTCGCCCTTCGGGTTGACGCGCACCACGTCGAAGCTGGGCGCTTTCGGGGTCGGCGTCTGCGCCGGGGCCTCCGGCTTGGCGACGGCCGGGGCTTGCGCGGCCGGCGTGCCGGGTGCCACGCTCTCGGTCTTCGGTGCGGGGGCTGGCGCGGCCGCCTGCTGCGGCGCTTCGTCCGACGTCAGCAGGAAGTTCAGCAAAATCGCAACGATGACGACGATGACGCCGATAGCGCCGATGATGAATGGACGTCCGAGCATGTTTTGCGGACCAAATCCCATAGGAGTGCCAGGGGTTCACACCCTATAACGCCTCCCGTCCCAGTGCAATTGAACTAGAATACTTGCCCGCCCGCCCGATCGTGGCAACATCACCGCAATGCGGCACAGCGAGGGCATCGAGATGGCGGAGCGGAACGACACAACGCGCCAACGGGTCTTCCAGCGGATCTGGGACATCCCCACCCGGCTGTTCCACTGGCTGCTGGCCGGGGCCATCGTGGGAGCCTATTGGACCGGCGAGTTCGGCGGCATCGACAAGACGTGGCACATGCGTTTCGGCTACGCGATCCTGGCGCTGATCGGCTTCCGCATAATGTGGGGGCTGTTCGGCAGCCCGCCGTCGCGCTTCGCCAGCTTCCTGGCCGGGCCGCGCGCCGTGCTGTCCTACATGGGAGGTTTGGGCGAGCGCCGGGCCAGGCCCTATGCGACCCACAACCCGCTGGGCGCGCTGTCGGTCGTCGCCCTGCTGGCCGCCGCGCTGGTGCAGGCGGCGACCGGGCTGTTCGCCGACGACGCCATCCTCACCCAAGGCCCGCTCGCCCGCCTCGCGCCGGGCTGGGTCAGCAGCCTCGCCACCAATATCCACGCCTGGAACATCTGGGTGCTGATCGCGCTGGTGGCGCTGCACCTGGCGGCCATCGCCTTCTACCATCTCTACAAGCGCGAAAATCTGGTCGGCGCGATGATCACGGGGCGTAAGGCGTTGCCGCCCGGAATGGGCATGGAAAAGCCGGCCAGCGTGTGGCTGGCCGGCCTTGCCCTGCTGATCGCCGCCGGGGCGGTCTATCTTCTGGTCGAGCGGCTGCCCGGCTGGGTCGGCTAGCGGTTGCGGTAGCTGTCGTGGCAGCCCTTGCAGCTGCCGCCGATGGCCGCGACATGCTTGCCCAGATCGCCCTGCGACAGCTTGCCGGCATCGGCCGCCAGCGCCGCCGTGGCGGTCTGCAACGCCATCAGCTTGGCCTCGAAGTCGGCCGCGCTGATCCAGATCTCCGGCTTCGCCTTGCTGCCGGCGATCTCGCCATCGGCGCTGCCTTTCGGGAACCCCTCGGCCAGCATCTTGGAAATCGCGTTCATGTTGGACGCCCGAAGCGCGAGCTGCTCGTTATTGAACGGCACCTCGCCCTTGGCCATGCCGACCACCGGGCCGAGCTGCCAGGCCAGCGCCTTGAACAGGCCCTGGCGATACTTCAACGAATCGTCCGGCTTCATGTCGGCCGCCATCGCGGCCCCGGCGACGATGCCGGCGGCGCACAGGCCGGCGGCGATGGAAAGCAACGCTTTGCGCATATGGGTTTCCCCCTCTGGTGAACCTCTGGCTACCGCGCTGTCGGCAGGCAAAAACGTGCAGAGCATCGCGCGAATCCGGCTGGCGGTAAACGGCGCTTGAATGACATTCAAAGCGGCCACACGGAAATGTGATGGTCGCAAAACCGCAGTTGACCTGCGCCCTCCCCGATGCGATATGCCCCGCCATGACAAGCATCCGTTCCCTCTGTGTCTATTGCGGCGCTTCCGGCCGCGTTCCCGAAGCCTATAAGCAAGCCGCCCGCGAGCTGGGGACGGAGCTTGGCCGGCGCGGCATCGACCTGGTCTATGGCGGCGGCAAGGTCGGGCTGATGGGCGAAGTGGCCGACGCCGCCATCGCCGCTGGCGGCAAAGTGGTCGGCATCATCCCCAACCATCTGATGAAGCTGGAGGTCGGGCATGGCGGCGCGACCGAGCTGGTCGTGGTGGAGACGATGCATGAGCGCAAGCAGATCATGTTCGACCGCGCCGACGCCTTCGCCATTCTGCCCGGCGGGCTGGGCACGCTGGACGAAACCTTCGAGATCGTCACCTGGAAGCAGTTGCGGCTGCACGACAAGCCGGTGATCGTGGTCGATGTGGAAGGCTACTGGCAGCCCTTGCAGCATTTGATCGAGCATATGATCGGCGCCGGCTTCGTGAACCCGATTCACCGCGCGCTGATGGAGTTCGTGCCCGACCTGCCAACCCTGTTCGAGGCGCTGGAGCGCGCGCCGGTGGAGATTCCGGGGCCGGAAATCAAATGGCGCTGACGGGCGGCTCTTGCACCATCCGGGCGGCCTGATAAGGTGCGCGGCGATTATTCAAGGCGCGTGGGGGCACACGCGTCGGCACCAGGAGAAAACGCATGGCGAAAATCAAGGTAAAGAACCCGATCGTCGAGCTCGACGGCGACGAGATGACCCGCATCATCTGGCAGATGATCAAGGACAAGCTGATCCTGCCCTATCTGGATGTGGACCTTAAGTATTACGATCTCGGCGTCGAGTACCGCGACAAGACCGACGATCAGGTCACCATCGATTCCGCCAATGCGATCAAGCAGTACGGCGTGGGCGTGAAGTGCGCCACCATCACCCCGGACGAGGACCGGGTGCAGGAATTCGGCCTGAAGAAGATGTGGAAGTCGCCGAACGGCACAATCCGCAACATTCTGGGCGGCACCGTGTTCCGCCAGCCGATCATCTGCCAGAACGTGCCGCGCCTGGTGCCGGGCTGGACCCAGCCCATCGTCATCGGCCGTCACGCCTTCGGCGACCAGTACCGCGCCACCGACTTCAAGGTGCCCGGCCCCGGCAAGCTGACCATGACCTTCCAGCCGGCCGATGGCGGCCCGGCCCAGCAGTTCGACATTTTCGACTTCCCGTCGAGCGGCGTGGCGATGGGCATGTATAATCTGGACGATTCGATCCGCGATTTCGCCCGCGCCTGCTTCAATTACGGCCTGGATCTCGGCTGGCCGGTCTATATGTCGACCAAGAACACCATCCTGAAGGCCTATGACGGCCGCTTCAAGGACCTGTTCCAGGAAGTGTTCGACGCCGATTTCGCCTCCAAGTTCAAGGCCAAGGGGCTGACCTACGAGCATCGCCTGATCGACGACATGGTGGCCTGCGCCATGAAGTGGTCCGGCGGCTATGTCTGGGCCTGCAAGAACTATGATGGCGACGTGCAGTCCGACACCGTGGCCCAGGGCTTCGGCTCGCTGGGTCTGATGACCTCGGTGCTGATGACCGCCGACGGCAAGACCGTCGAGGCGGAAGCCGCGCACGGCACGGTGACCCGTCACTATCGCCAGCACCAGCAGGGCAAGGAGACCTCGACCAACCCGATCGCCTCGATCTTCGCCTGGTCGCGCGGCCTTTCCTTCCGCGCCAAGATGGACGAGACGCCGGAAGTGGCGAAGTTCGCCGCCGCGTTGGAGAAGGTCTGCATCGACACGGTGGAAGCCGGCGACATGACCAAGGATCTGGCGATCCTGATCAGCCCGGACCAGCCCTGGCTGACCACCAACCAGTTCCTCGACAAGCTGGACCAGAACCTGCAGAAGGCGATGGGCTGAGGCCTGCCCCTTTTTCGGCTACCCGAAAGGGCGTCGGCTTCGGCCGGCGCCCTTTTCGTGTGAGCGCGCTGGCGTTAGCGCTCCAGCGGGTTTGGCTGCGGCGTATAGCGCGTCGCCGTGGGGACCGCGCGGGTGCGATAGGTGTTCAGCGCCATGCCGCCCGACGTGACGGCCCTATCCCGGCCGAGCTGCGCATTCGGTGCCGCCCTGGAGGGCGCGCGCGGCGCGGAGCCGGCGGTCAGGCCGGCGCCGCCCTGCTTCGCCCATTCCGGCATCATGGTCGGCTGGCTGCGCAACGCCGCCACGCGCGAGGGCTCGGGGAAGCGGAGATTCTGCTCGATTTCGGCGAAATTCCCGTCGCGCACGCCGTTCCACAGGCTCAGCACCTTGGTGCGGTAGCGATTATTGAATTCCGGCGTGGCGGAATGATAGTAGCCGACGGCGGACTGCCAGGTGCGGCGCTCCTCCTTCAGCCGGCTCAGATAATCGGCGGCGTAGGCGACATTGTGCTCCGGCTCGAACGCTTCGCTCAGCGAGGCGAAGGCGTCGCGGTGCCAATAGAGGTTGATCTGCATGCAGCCGACATCGATGGATTTCACGCCGCGCGCCATCAGCTTGCGCACGGCGGCAATTGCTGCCGCCTTGGTCGGGTAATAATTGCCCTCGCCCTCGGCATTCACCGTCCAGGGCCACGGCACCCCCTGCCCCGCCTTGGTGTCCCACCGGCCGGACTCGGCCAGCCCGACGGCGCGCAGCAGATTCTTCGGAATTCCCTTCATCCGCTCCTGCGTGGCGATGGCGCTGCCGCACATATCGGCCATATCGCCGGGCGGCGCGGGCAAGGCGCTTGCCCCGCCCGGCAGCAAGGCCAGGACGGCGAGCAGGATGAGAGCGGGGATCAGATTCTTCATGGCACCGGGCATAGAAGCAACCCGCGTGCCAAGGTGGGGGTTAGGCCGGCAGTGAACGAGACCTTTCCCGCAGCCAAGCAGCAAAGGCAGGTCCCTCCACACTGCCGGAAGCAACAGCCACCATCATTTCTTCCGCCTCGGCCTCGGTGGCATCGAGATACAGTCCGTTAACGCTCAGAAAGACAGCCGCCGCCATGAAAGCGGTACGCTTGTTGCCATCCAGAAAAGGATGATTTTTAGCCAGCCCCGTCGCCAGCGCCGCGGCGAGGTCCGCCAGATCGGGCGGCGGCTCGCCATAGCTAAAGAGCTGTTGTGGTCGTGCGATCGCAGATTGCAGCAACCCTTCGTCGCGCAAACCGTCAAGACCGCCAAAGCCGGCAATCGATTGCTCGTGGATATAGAGTATTTCTGCGAGGCTGAGCCATACCGGCTCAGTCATTTGGCTAGCGCCTTGAGGGTCTGCTCATAACGCCGCATGACCCATTCCGTTGCCTTCTTGACCTCTTCACGGACGTCAGTATCTCCCCCCTCAATCTTATTGGAGGAAGCCAGAGACTCGGCGGGCTTGGCCGGAATTTTACGGATCGAATTGCTCATAGGGCTAATATAAGCGCCAAAGGGTTGCATCGCCAGATTTCTTTGTGCGGCTGCGGCACCACAGCTACCGGCTCAGTTCCCGGATGCCGCGGTCGAGGCCGTCGAGCGTGAGGGGGAACATGCGGCCCGCCATGAGCTGCTGGATCGAGCGGATCGATTCCAGCCAGGGCCAGCGGCCCTCGGCGACCGGGTTCAGCCAGATGGCGCGCTGGTAGGTCGCCAGCAGGCGCTGCATCCATACCGCCCCCGCCTCCTCGTTCCAATGCTCGACCGAGCCGCCGGGGTGGAAAATCTCGTATGGGCTCATCGAGGCGTCGCCGACCAAGATCACGCGGTAATCCGCCGGGTAGGTGCGCAGCACCTCCCATGTCGGGATCTTGTCGACGCCGCGCCGGATGTTGTCCTTCCATACGCGCTCATACAGGCAATTGTGGAAGTAGAAATATTCCAGATGCTTGAACTCGGCACGGGCGGCGGAAAACAGCTCCTCGCAGACGCGGATATGGCCGTCCATCGAACCGCCGACATCGAAGAAGATCAGCAGCTTCACCGCATTGTGCCGTTCCGGGCGCATCTTCAGGTCGAGCAGCCCGGCATTGTGGGCGGTCGAGCGGATGGTGTCGTCGAGATCCAGCTCGGTCGGCGCGCCCTGCCGGGCGAAGCGGCGCAGCCGGCGCAGGGCGACCTTCATGTTGCGCGTGCCAAGCTCCACCTGGTCGTCGAGATTGCGGTAATCGCGCTGGTCCCACACCTTCACCGCGCGGAAATTGCGGTTGCCCTCCTGGCCGATGCGCACGCCTTCGGGATTATAGCCATAGGCGCCGAAGGGCGAGGTGCCGGCGGTGCCGATCCATTTGCTGCCGCCCTGGTGGCGCTTCTTCTGCTCCTCCAGACGCTGGCGCAGCGTCTCCATCAGCTTGTCCCAGCCGCCCAGCGCCTCGATCTGCGCCTTCTCCGCGTCGGTCAGATGGCGCTCGGCCAGCTTGCGCAGCCATTCCTCGGGAATCCGCGCGCCGAACGCCTCGTCCAGCAGTTCCAGCCCCTTGAAGACATGGCCGAATACACGGTCGAACCGGTCGAGATGGCGCTCATCCTTCACCATCGCCGTGCGGGAGAAATAATAGAAATCATTGACGGAATAATTGGCGACGCCCGCCTTGACGCCTTCCAGCAGCGTCAGATATTCGCGCAAGGAGACCGGCACGCCGGCCTGCCGCAGTTCGAGAAAGAAAGTCACGAACATGGCGTGCGCTCCGAAGTGCTCCCCACCCGTCGGGGGATATCCCCCACCCCGGCCCTCCCCCGCAAGGGGGGA
>NZ_LPXN01000135.1 GCF_001618175.1 Oceanibaculum pacificum
TAGTCGGAGCTGGGTGAGGGGAGATTATCGCCCCGAAAGGGAGGGGGCTTACAGCGCCGGCGGTTCCATGCCCACGGCGCGCAGCGCGGTGGCGAGGGCCTGTTTCAGGCGGGACAGGCCGGCTTCGTCGCCGGATTCACAGCGCGCCACCAGGACGTCCTGGGTGTTGGAGGCGCGCAGCAGCCACCAGCCGTCGGCGGTTTTCACGCGCACGCCGTCGACGGTGTTCACCTCCATGCCGGGCTGGCTTTTCAGCCACTCCTTCACCTCGTCGATGACCGCGAATTTGCGTTCCTCCGAGCAGGGGAAGCGCAGTTCCGGCGTGTTCACGGTTTCCGGCAGCGTATCGCGCAGCTCGGCCAGGGTCTTGTCGCCGGTGGCGATGATCTCGATCAGCCGGATCGCGGCATAGAGCGCGTCGTCGAAGCCGTAATAGCGGTCGGCGAAGAAGATGTGGCCGCTCATCTCGCCGGCCAGCGGGGAGCCGGTCTCCTTCATCTTGGTCTTGATCAGGGAATGGCCGGTGCGCCACATCAGCGGCACGCCGCCAGCCTTGGCGATCTCGTCATACAGCACCTGGCTCGCCTTCACATCGGCGATGATGGTCGCGCCCGGCCGCTCGGCCAGGACGGCGCGCGCCAGGATGACCATGAGCTGGTCGCCCCACAGGATGCGGCCCTGCCCGTCGACCACGCCGATCCGGTCGGCGTCGCCGTCGAGCGCTATGCCCAGATCGGCGTTGCGCTCCTTCACGGCCGCGATCATCTGTTCCAGATTTTCCGGCACGGTCGGGTCGGGGTGGTGGTTCGGGAAGGTGCCGTCGACATCCACATTCAGCAGGATGTGGTTGGAGGCCAGGCGCATGCCGATCTCGTTCACCATCGGGCCGCCGGAGCCATTGCCGCTGTCCCAGACGACCTTCAGCTGCCGCTCGCCCTTATAGTCGCGCATCAGGCGGCTGGCGTAATCGTCGATGATGTCGTGCTTGCTGACAGCGCCCTCGCCGCTGGTGAAGTCGCCGGCCGCGGCCACCTCGCCCAGACGCTGGATATCCGCGCCGAAGAACGGGCCGTGGCCCATCATCATCTTGAAGCCGTTGTAATCCGGCGGATTATGCGAGCCGGTCAGCATGATGCCGCCGTCGGTATGCAGATGATAGACGGCGAAATACAGCATCGGCGTGGGCCCCAGCCCGATGCGGTGCACGTCGACGCCGCTGGCGACCAGCCCCTCGACCAGCGCCTCTTCCATCATGGGAGAGCTGAGCCGGCCGTCATAGCCCACCGCGACCGACTTGCCGCCATTGCGCCGGACCATGGAGCCGAAGGCGCGGCCGATGGCGGTGGCGTCTGCGGGATGCAGGGTCTTGCCGACCACGCCGCGAATATCGTACTCGCGCAGGATCGTGGGGTCGAAGCGGTGTCCCTGGGTCTTTGCGGCGCCGTCCATGTTTCAGCTTCCCTTCGGTTATTCAGGGCCCGCGCGGCGGCCAGGCCGCCCGACGCAGACATACCGGAAGCCGGCTTGCGCCATCTCCTCCGGTTCGTAGATGTTGCGCAGGTCGATCATGACCGGCTGCTTCAACCGCTGCTTCATCCGATCAACGGAAAGGCCGCGGAACTCGTTCCACTCGGTCAGGATCGCCACCGCATCGGCATCCTGCATGGCATCATAGGCCCCTTCGCACCAGGTGACACCTGGCAGTAGCTTCTGGGCCTCATGCATGCCTGCCGGGTCGAAGGCGCGTATGGCGGCGCCGGCCGCCTGCAAGGCGGGGATGATGACCAGGCTGGGGGCGTCGCGCATGTCGTCAGTGTTCGGCTTGAAGGTGACGCCCAGCACGGCGATGGTCTTGCCCTGAACCGAGCCGCCGCAGAAATCGACGATCTTCTCGGCCATCTGCTCTTTCCGGCGGGCGTTGATGTCGACCACCGTCTCGACGATGCGCAGGGGGCTGCCGGTTTCCTGCGCGGTGCGCACCAGCGCCAGCGTGTCCTTGGGGAAGCAGGAGCCGCCATAGCCCGGGCCGGGATGCAGGAACTTGCGCCCGATGCGGCCGTCCAGCCCGATGCCCTTGGCGACGTCATGCACGTCGGCACCCAGCTTCTCGCACAGATCGGCGATCTCGTTGATGAAGGTGATCTTGGTGGCGAGAAAGGTGTTGGCCGCGTATTTGATCAGCTCGCTGGTCTCAAGCGAGGTCATGACGATGGGGGTCTCGATCAGGAACAGTGGCCGGTACAGGTCGCGCATGACCGACTGGGCGCGCTCGCTCTCCGCGCCGATCACCACGCGGTCGGGGCGCATGAAATCGCCGATGGCCGCACCCTCGCGCAGGAATTCCGGGTTGGAGGCGACATCGAATTCGGCATCCGGCCGGGTCTCGCGGATGATGCGCTCCACCTCGCGCCCGGTGCCGACCGGTACGGTGGATTTGGTGACCACCACCGTGTAGCCGTCCAGCGCCTCGGCGATCTCCTTCGCCGCCGCATAAACATAGGACAGGTCGGCATGGCCGTCGCCGCGCCGGCTGGGCGTGCCGACGGCGATAAACACCGCATCGGCCTTCGCCACCGCGCTTTTCAGGTCAGTGCCGAAACTGAGCCGCCCGGCTTTCACATTGCTGGCGACCAGCGTCTCCAGCCCTGGCTCATAGATCGGGATTTCGCCCTGCTTCAGCCGCTCGATCTTGCCGGCATCCTTGTCGACGCAGGCCACATCGAAGCCGAATTCGGCAAAACAGGCACCGGATACCAGACCGACATAGCCGGTGCCGATCATCGCCACGCGCATCGAACGCTCCGTCCGCTCCGTTAGGGTGCGGGGAGCTTACTGGTAATCCTTCAGAATGGCACGCAGCTCGTCGCCCAAATCGCCGCGCGCCAGCGCGAAAGCGATGTTGGCCTCCAGGAAGCCGATCTTGCTGCCGCAATCGAAGCGCTTGCCATCGAACCGCAGCCCGTGGAACGGGTGGTCGCCGATCATGTCGGCCATGGCGTCGGTGAGCTGGATTTCGCCGCCCGCGCCCTTCTGCCCCTTGGCCAGATGCTTGAATACGTCGGGTTGCAGGATGTACCGGCCGATCACCGCCAGCGTGGAGGGGGCTTTCTCCGGCGCGGGCTTCTCGACCAGTCCCTTCACCTCGACCAGCTTGCCGTCGGCGCTGGTGGCGCCGGGGGAGACCACGCCGTAGCTCTTGGTCTGCTCCTTCGGCACGTCCATGACCGCCAGCATGTTGCCGCCGGTCTCGTGATAGGCCTCGACCATCTGCGCCAGGCACGATTCGTCGGCCAGGATGAGATCGTCCGCCAGCAGCACGGCGACCGGCTCGTCATCATCGACCAGCGTGCGCGCGCACCAGACCGCATGGCCCAGGCCCATCGGCTCCTGCTGGCGCAGATAAGCGACCTGGCCGGGGCGCATCAGCATCTCGTCGAGAAGCTTCAGCTCCTTCTCCTTGCCACGGGTGCGCAGCGTGTCTTCCAGCTCGTAGGAATGATCGAAATGATCCTCAATGGCGCCCTTGCCGCGGCCGGTGACGAAGATGAATTCCTCGATGCCGGCGGCGCGCGCCTCATCGACCGCGTACTGGATCAGCGGACGGTCGACAACGGGCAGCATTTCCTTCGGCAGGGCCTTGGTCGCCGGCAGAAAGCGGGTTCCCAAGCCACCGACCGGGAAGATCGCCTTGCGCACGGGTTTTGCCATTGGGAGGGCTCCTGATTTTTCTTTTCGGGCGGGATGTTTTTCGAACGCCGACCGGGCGGAATTGTTCCGGCCTGGAATGATCTCTTAACCGCGAATTCGGGTGATTTGAGGGCAGGGGGATACCGCCGTCAAGCCATCGCCGCAGGAAGATGCCGCCATATGCTTCTACTTCCCGCCCAGCAGCATGTCCTTGGCGAGGTTGATCTGCGCGGCGAGGTAGGTGGAGCCGCCGCGATCCGGGTGATTGACCAGCATCAGCCGGCGGTGCGCCTCGCGGATGTCCTCCGGCGACGGGTCGGGGCCAAGGCCCAGAATGTCGAGCGCCTGCTGCCGGGTCATCGGGCCGCCATCGGCCGGGCGGTGCGGTTCGCCGCTCTCGGCGTCGCGCCAGTCGGGGCCGTGCATCTGGTCGAGATAGGCTTCCAGTATCTGCGCCGATTGCGCATCCTCGGCCCGGCATTGCGCCAGCAGGTCCAGCGTCTCCTCCTGCGTCAGCGTCTCCAGCGAGCGGTCCTTGTAGGCTCCCTCGCGCACATGGCCGGTCATCAGGCCGGTATCGTGGTCCAGGCGCATCGCGAGGAAGCGGGTGGATATCTCCGAGCTTTGTCCCTGGCTCGGTCCCTGGGCGGTCTTGGCGGCGTTGCGGATGTTCTGGTAGATCGCCCGCCAGCGCAGCACCAGCGGGGCCAGTGCCGCCCCCGTGGCCAGCAGATAGCCCAGTTGCCCACGCACCACCAGCAAGGCGAACAGGGCGACAAGCCCCGCGCCGCCGACCCATTTCAACACGCTGGCCAAGGCCTTGGGATCGGCATTGACATACCATTTTGCCGCCAGCAGAACGCCGATCAGCAGCGCCAATCCCAGAATCAGATAGGGCATCGACGTTAAGCCTTGCCCAGCCGGCTGGTCAGCAGCAGCGCGCCGCCGCCCTGGCGGCGGCCGTAATCCTCCAGCGCGCGGCGGCCGCCGGCGGCATAGACCGCGACGGCGGACAGCAGCTCGCGCAATTGCTGCGCGCTGTTGGCGTCGAACGGGCAATAGGCGCCCTTGGTCAGCCGGGCCACCTCGCGGAACGCCTTGGCGGCCAGCGGCTCTCCACCCTCATGGAAGATGAAGGCCGGCACGCCGCGCAGGCCCAGCTCGCCGGCGGCGTGGCAGACCGTGTCGATATCCTCCTCGAAGGCGTCGCCGACGAAGACCAGCGCCTGCACCGGCGTCGTCGCGCTCTCCGTCGCCGCGTGGCGCAGCAGCCGCTCGATCTGGGTCTGGCCGCCCCGGCAGGATACGGCGGTCATGCGGCGCAGCAGGGCGGCGCTGTCGGACAGCCAGCCGCTCGCGTCGAATTCCCGGAAGCCGCGGTAATAGGCGAGCTGGATGTCGAGCCCGCCCAGCGTCGCCGTTTCCCGGAACATCTCGCCCTGGATATGGCAGGCGGTATCCCAGCTCGGCTCGCGGCTGGCGGTGGCGTCCATGGCGAAGATCAGCCTGCCGCGCCGGCCGGTCGCCAGCGGACGCGGCGCCATGGCCACCTTGCGCAGGAAGGTGTCGACCTCGCTTTGCGGCGACACCGGTTTCGTGCCGTTCTTGGTCAGTTTCGAGTCCGACGCCATGCTGCTCCGCCAATTCCGGAAAAGGCCACGCCCATTATGTTGGCGATGAGCGGCGGAGTTCCAGCGCTTACGCGGCCGATTGCGCCTTCGGCTTGCGCTGCGGCAGGTTCAGCGCCTCGATCAGGTTGCGCACCTCCTGCCGGGCGGCGAGGTGGCTCATGCTGGCGCTCTCGCCGGATTCCAGCAAATCCAGCATGGTCAGGCCGCGTGGAAACAGCTCGCGATAGATCACCCGCTCGCTGAAGCCCGGCGCGATGCGAAAGCCGATGCGCCGCGCCAGGGCGGTCATCACATCGGCGATGTCCTGCTTGTTGCGGGCATTCAGGTTGGACAGGCGGTTGCGCATCACCACCCAGTCGATGGCGCCCCGGTCGCGCATCATGCGCGCCTTGCGCTGCTCGAACACCATCTCGCTATAGACCGACAGCTTCACGATGTCGCGGCCGCTGGAATCCACATTGGCCAGCATGTCGAGGTCGATATAGCTGTCGTTCAGCGGCGTCACCAGCGTGTTGGCGTGGGAATGCGCCAGCCGGCCGAGATAGGTGTTGGAGCCGGGTGTGTCGACCACCAGGAAGTCGCAGGCCGCCAGCAGCTCGCAGAACACCACCTCGAAGCGTTCGCGATCCTCCGCCTCCGCCTCGGCGCGCACCGGCGCTTCGCTCGGCTGCAGGAAGGCGTGGCGCGACAGGGGCAGGTTCTCGCCAGCCTCGACCGTGCGCTTGCGATTGTTCACATAGCGGGTCAGCGTGCCCTGGCGCGCGTCCAGATCCAGCGTGCCGACGCTGTAGCCGTCGCGCAGCAGCGACACGACGATATGCATCGCCGTGGTGGATTTGCCCGACCCGCCCTTCTCGTTGCCGATAACGATGATGTGGGCAGGCTGCGCCGGCGGCCAGGATGCCGCCGCGCCGGGCGTTAATGGCTGCACGATGCTCATCGCGCCTCAAGCTGTCGTTGCTGACCTGCCTTGGTCATACTGTGGGTTGTGGCTTCAGTAAAGCGCCGTGTGAAGGCAAGGTCCCGCCTCAAGCCGCCCGCAGCCACACCGCCGTATCGTGGAACACGGCGCCGCCCTTGGGGTAGCCGGGGTCGGCGCTGGTCAGCACATTGATGCCCATGCCTTCCTCGAAAGCGTCGTTCGGCCAGATGCCCTCGCAGATCACGGTGCCGAGATTCACCCCGGCGAAATCCCGGGCGTGCAGCACGACGCTGCCCTTGGCGTTGCCGATGCGCACGCGCTGGGCGTCGGCCAAGCCCAGGCGGGCCAGATCGTCCGGGTGCACCAGCAGCGTCGGGCGGCCCTCGCGCTTCTTGCTGCCGGGGGTCTCGGTGAAGCTGGTGTTCAGGTAGCTGCGCGAGGGGGCGGCGACCAGCCGGAACGGGCGCTCCGCGTCCCGCTTGTCGATCACGTCCAGATGGTCGGGCAATACCGGCATGATTGTGTGATCCTCGCCCAGCGCCTTCCAGTCCGGCTTGAACCGGAACTTGCCGTCCGGATAGCCAAATCCGTTCAGGAAATGCTGGCTGTCGAAATCGCCGATGGCGTCGTGCCAACGCTGCTTCCACACCGTCTCGGCATCCGGCCAGCCGGAGGATGTCAGCGTGGCGTCGATTATCTCCCAGGCGCTCATCGCGAAGGCCGGGTGCTCGGCCCCCAGCCGCTTCGCCAGTTCGCTCAGCACCCAGTGATTCTCCCGCGCCTCGGCATAGGGCTCGATCACCTTGCGGCCGATCTGGATGAAGGAATGGCCGCTGGCCTGGTAGATGTCGTCATGCTCCAGGAAGGTGGTGGCCGGGATGACGATATCGGCCAGTTTCGCCGTGTCGGTCATGAATTGCTCATGCACCGCGACGAACAGATCCTCGCGTCGGAAGCCCCGGTTCACCAGCAGGCTTTCCGGCGCGACCGTTGCCGGGTTGGTGTTCTGGATCAGCATGGCGGTGATCGGCGGGCCGCCGCGCAACGCCTGCGGATCGCCGGTGAGGATACGGCCGATCTGCGACTGGTCGAGCACGCGGACCGACGGGTCGATGCGGTCCAGCCCCTCGATCAGGTTCTTGTTCCAGCGATAGATCGCGCCCTGGCCGTACAGCGCGCCGCCACCCGGATGCCCCCAGGCCCCGGTGATCGCCGGCAGGCAGGAGACGGCATGCATCTGCGCCGCGCCATTGCGGCTGCGCGAGAAGCCGTAGCCGGCGCGGATATAGCTGCGCTTGGTCGCCCCGTAGAGTCGGGCGAAGGCCTCGATCTCCGCCGCCGGCACGCCGCAGATGGCCGCGGCCCATTCCGGCGTGCGGGTGGCCAGATGCGCTTCCAGCTCGGCCGGCGCGTCGGTATAGCGCGCCAGGTAATCGCGGTCGGCGAAGCCTTCGCGGAACAGCACATGCATGATCCCGCAGGCCAGCGCCCCGTCGGTGCCGGGGTTGACGCACAGGAATATATCCGCCTGCTCGGCCGTCGGCGTGCGGTAGGTGTCGATCACCGCCAGCTTCGCCCCGCGCTCCTTGCGCGCCTTGGCGATGTGGGTCATCACATTGACCTGGGTGTGGACCGGGTTGCCGCCCCACACCACGATCAGGTCACTCTGCCCCATCTCGCGCGAATCGGTGCCCCCCTTGCGGCCGGTGCCGGCGACCCAGCCGGTATCCGACAGGGTGACGCAGAAGGTGGAATGCTGCCCGGAATAGCCCATGACATGGCGCAGGCGGTTGATGCCGTCGCGCTGCACCAGCCCCATCGTGCCGGCGTAGTAATAGGGCCAGACGGCCTGCGTGCCGTCTTTCTGCGCCGCTGCGATGAACGCCCCGGCGATCTCGTCCAGCGCGTCGTCCCAGCCGATTTCCTGCCAGTCTCCGCCGCCTTTTTCGCCCTTGCGGCGCAGCGGCTTGGCCAGACGGTCTGGGTGATGCACGCGCTCGGCATATCTTGCGGTCTTGGCGCAGACGACGCCGGCGGTGTAGCTATTGTCGGCCGCACCCCGGACCCGGCCGATGGTGTGCGCGTCCAGGCGCTCCACCTCCAACGCGCAGGTGCTGGGGCAGTCGTGCGGACAGACCGAATGAACGATATCGAGCGGCATCGACAGTGATCCTTGTTTACAAGTTTGCGACTCTAGCGAAGGTGCTTCGGCACGGCAATTCCTCCCCCAGCATGTCAGGGCGTTCCCGATGAGCGATCATGTCGAATGCATCGTCGTTGGCGCTGGCGTCGTCGGCCTCGCCATCGCGCGGGAACTGGCGCTGGCCGGCCGCGAGGTGGTGGTGCTGGAAAAGACCGAGGCCATCGGCACCGAGACCAGCTCGCGCCATTCCGAGGTCATCCATGCCGGCATCTATTACGTGCCCGGTAGCCTGAAAGCCGAGCTGTGCGTGCGCGGCAAGCATCTGCTCTACGATTATATGGACAGCCGGGGCGTGCCGTTCAGCCGGCTCGGCAAGCTGATCGTCGCCACCTCGGACGACCAGATGGCGGCGCTGACCCAGATCAAAGAGCGCGCGGCGCTGAACGGCGTGCCCGATCTGGAGTGGCTGACGCCGGCGCAAGTGAAGCAGCTGGAGCCGGCGGTGGAGAGCGTCGGCGCGCTGATCTCGCCCTCGACCGGCATTCTCGATACCCATTCCTACATGCTGGCCTTACAGGGCGAGGCCGAGGATCACGGCGCGATGCTGGCCTTCCATACGCCGGTCGTCTCAGGCCGTGTCCGGGGAAATGGCGGCTTCGAGATCGAGACCGGCGGCGACAGCCCGATGAGCCTGTCCTGCGACATCCTGGTCAATGCCGCCGGACTCTACGCCCAGGCGCTGGGCCACGCGATTGAGGGCATCCCGGCGGAGACGGTACCGCCGGCCTATTTCTGCAAGGGTAATTACTACACGCTGTCGGGCGTGAAGACGCCGTTCAAGCGGCTGATCTATCCAGCGCCGGAGCAGGCCGGCCTGGGCGTGCATGTGACGCTCGATCTGGGCGGGCAATGCCGCTTCGGCCCGGATGTCGAGTGGATCGACGAAATCGGCTATGACGTCGATCCGGCGCGGGCGGAGAAATTCTACGCCGCCGTGCGCAAATACTGGCCGTGCCTGCCCGACGGCGCGCTGCAACCCGGCTATTCCGGCATCCGCCCGAAGATCCAGGCCCCCGGCGAGCCGGCCAAGGATTTCATGATCCAGGGCCCGGCCCATCACGGCATCGCCGGCCATGTCGCCCTCTACGGCATCGAATCCCCGGGCGTGACCTCGTCCCTCGCCATCGCCGAAAAGGTGCGCGGTCTGCTGGAGCTGTAAGTCGGCGCTTGACGCACCGGGTGCGTGTGCTTAGCTAATGAACATGACTAAGTCCACGACCATGAATGTGCATGACGCCAAAACGCATCTGTCGCGTCTGCTGGAGCGCGTCGAGGCGGGGGAGGATGTGGTGATCGCCCGCGCCGGCAAGCCGGTCGCGCGGCTGGTGCCGGTCGGGGACAGGCCGCAGCGCCGCCCCGGCCTTGCCAAGGGCCGCCTGACCGAGGCCTTTTTCGAGCCGCTGCCCGCCGATGAACTGGCGGCCTGGGAGAAATGAGGCTGCTGCTCGATACCCATGCGCTGCTCTGGTGGCTGTGGGACGATGCGAATCTGCCGGCCTCTGCCCGCGCGCTGATTGCCGATCCCGAGAACGAGATACTGGTCAGCGCTGCCTCGGCCTGGGAGATCGCCACCAAGGCGCGGCTGGGCAAACTGCCCGAGGCTGGTGACATTGCGGAACGCCTGTCGGCCTATGTGTCGCAGGCCGGCTTTGCGACACTTGAGATCGGCCTGGCGCACGCGCAGTCAGCCGGCGCTCTGCCCGGCCCGCACCGCGATCCCTTCGACCGCATGATGATCGCGCAGTCCCGGCTGGAAAGCCTGCCGGTCATGACCCGCGATCCGGTGTTCCGCGAATACGGCGCGGAGTGTCTCTGGTAGCCTAATTCCCCACAGCCGCTATCATCCTCCCCAACAACAAAAAACGGGAGGAAGCCACGCCATGCTGAAAGCGGCGGCGCGCTACGAGGAGGTCCTGGCCGCGTTTTCCTGGCAGGTGCCGCAGCGCTACAATATCGGAATCGATGTCTGCGACCGGCAGGATGCGGATGCGCTGGCGCTGATCCATGAACCCGAGGACGGGTCGGTTCGGCGCTACAGCTTTGGCGATATCGCCCGGCAGTCGAACCGGCTGGCGAATGCGCTGCTGGCGGGCGGGCTGCGCGCCGGCGACCGGGTCGGCATCCTGCTGCCGCAGCGGCCGGAGACGGCGATCGCCCATGTCGCCTGCTACAAGGCCGGGCTGATCGCCGTGCCGCTATTCACCTTGTTCGGGCCGGAAGCGCTGGAATATCGCCTCGGCAATGCCGGCTGCCGGGCGCTGGTGACGGATACGGAGCGGTTGCCGGTCATTGAGGAAATCCGCCCCAACCTGCCGGACCTGTCGCTGGTGCTGGCCGCCGATGCGGCGAAGGATGGCGGCTTTTTCCGCTCGCTCTCGACCGCGATGGAACAAGCCAGCGACCGCTTCACGCCCCTCGACAGTGCGGCCGACGATCCGGCGCTGATCATCTACACCTCGGGCACGACCGGCCAGCCGAAAGGGGCCTTGCATGCGCACCGGGTGTTGCTGGGCCATCTGCCGGGTGTGGAATTTCCCCAGGAATTCTTCCCGCAACCCGGCGATCTGTTCTGGACGCCGGCCGACTGGGCCTGGATCGGCGGGCTGATCGACGTGCTGCTGCCAAGCTGGCATCACGGCGTGCCGGTACTGTCCCACCGGATGCGGAAATTCGACCCGGAGCATGCCTTCCACCTGATCGCCAAGCATGGCGTGCGCAACGCCTTCTTGCCGCCGACCGCGCTGAAGCTGATGCGCCAGGTGGAGAATCCCAAGGGCCGCTGGGACTACGCCATGCGCTCCATCGGCTCCGGCGGCGAGACGCTGGGGGCGGAGCTGCTGGAATGGGGGCAGGAGACTTTTGGCCTCACCATCAATGAATTCTATGGCCAGACGGAATGCAATCTGGTGGTCGGCAATTGCGCCTCGATCCTGCCGGTCCGGCCAGGCGCGATGGGCAGGGCGGTGCCGGGTCACGATGTGCGGATCGTCGACGATTCGGGCAATATCCTGCCCGCCGGCAGCGTCGGCAATGTCGGCATCCGCAAGGGCGATCCCGTCATGTTCCTGGAATATTGGCGGAACCCGGAGGCGACGGCGGCCAAGTTCGCCGGCGATTTCCTGCTGACCGGCGACCAGGCGCGGCAGGATGGGGAGGGGTATTTCTGGTTCGTCGGCCGGGTCGACGACGTCATCACCTCATCGGGCTACCGGATCGGCCCGGCGGAGATCGAGGATTGCCTGCTGAAGCACCCGGCCATCGCCATGGCGGCCGTGATCGGCGTGCCGGACCCGTTGCGCACCGAGGCGGTGAAGGCTTTCCTGGTGGCGAAGCCGGGCGTGCCGGCTGACGCCGGCCTGGCAGCCGAGATACAACAATTTGTGAAAACCCGCCTTGCAGCGCACGAATATCCCCGCCACGTGGAATTCGTCGATACTCTCCCGATGACCGCGACCGGCAAGATCATGCGCCGGGAGCTCCGGGCCAAGGAAATCGAAAGGCAAGACCGATCATGAGCATAATCGTCGACTATTATTTCACGCCGCAAAGCCCCTGGGCCTATCTGGGTAGCAAGCGCTTCGCCGAGATCGTGAAGAAATACGATGCCGCGGTGGCGGTGAAGCCCATCGACCTTGGCAAGGCGTTCTCCGTCTCCGGCGGCCTGCCGCTGGCCAAGCGTCCGCCGCAGCGACAGGCCTATCGCCTGCAGGAGCTGGCGCGCTGGCGGAAGAAGCTGGACATGCCGCTCGTCACCCACCCGTCGCATTTCCCGTTGGATGCGAAGCCCTCCAGCCTGATGATCATCGCCGCGCGCATGGGCGGCCAGGATTCGCTGGCGCTGGCCAACGCCATCGGCGCTGCGCTGTGGGCAGAGGATCGCAATATCGGCGATTGGGGGGTACTGGTCGATGTCGCCGACAAGCTCGGCATGGACGGCAAGGGCCTGAAGCTGGCCGCCGAAACCAATTCCGAGGTCGAGCAGGATTACGAAATCGCCACCGATGAGGCGATCACCCGCGATGTGTTCGGCGCGCCGACCTACTATATCGACGGCGAGCTGTTCTGGGGCCAGGACCGGCTGGAATTCGTCGAGGATAAGCTGGCCGGCCGGTAAGCGCCTCCTGCTTTCTGTTGTGTCATGCCCGGATCAAGCCCGGGCATGACATGAAACTAGGAAGAGGCGTTAAGCGGTGCCTACGCCTCTTCCCGGCTGTGCGGCAGCACGGCGTTCAGCACCACGCCGACAATGGCGGCGAGCGCGGTGCCGGAAAGCTGGGCGACCGCGCCGACATGCACCACGGCCCCGCCGATGCCCAGCACCAGGATGATCGAGACGATCAGCAGGTTGCGCTTGTCGCCCAGATCGACCTTGCCTTCGATCAGCGTGCGCAGGCCCGACGCCGCGATGACCCCGAACAGCGCGATAGCGACGCCGCCGATCACCGGCACCGGGATCGATTGCAGGGCCACCCGGAAATCGCCCAGGAAGGCCAGCAGCAGCGCCAGCACGGCGGCGCCCCCGATGACATAGATCGAGAAGATGCGGGTGATTGCCAGCACGCCGACATTCTCGCCATAGGTGGTGTTCGGCGGGCCGCCCAGGAAAGCCGCCAGCATGGTGGCGAGGCCGTCGCCGGCGAGCGAACGGTGCAGGCCCGGATCGACCAGCGTGTTGCGACCGATGACGCGGCTGATGACCATCTGGTCGCCGATATGCTCGGCGATGGTCACCAGCGCCACCGGCACCAGCAGCAGCACGATCGCGCCGGCCTGCGCCCAGGGCAGATCGTAGGTCACGAAGGGAATGGCGAAGTTCGGCATCTCCACGAACGGGGCCGCGGCCAGCTTCGCGGCCATGCCGGCCTCGCCGCCCCAGGGCACCAGCCCGACGATGGCGGCGACGACGTAGCCGCCCAGCACCGCCAGCAGGATCGGCACCACGCTGAAAATGCCGCGCAGCACGATGGCGAACAGCAGCGCCAGGCCCAGCGTCGCGGCGGCCACCAGCAGATGCTGGCCGCTATAGACGCCGGTGCCCGGCTCGTTGAAGGCCATGTTCACCGCCACCGGGGCAAGGCCCAGGCCGATCACCACGATCACCGGCCCGGTCACCACCGGCGGCAGCAGCTTCAGCAGCCAGCCGACGCCGAAGCCCTTGATGCAGGCGGCGACCGCCAGATAGACCGCGCCGGCGAGGAACGCGCCCAGCATCGCCCCGGTCGGCCCCAGCGGTTGGCCATCCGGTCCCGGCAGGGCGGCGGCGGCCAGGATCGGTGCGATATAGGCGAAGGAGGAGCCGAGATAGGCCGGGTTCCGCCCCTTGGTCAGGAGGATGAACAGCAGCGTGCCGAGGCCGCTGGTCGCCAGCGCCACCGACGGGTCCAGCCCGGTCAGTAGCGGCACCAGCACGGTGGCGCCGAACATGGCGAACAAATGCTGCAGGCTCAGCAGCCCCCACAGGGCCGGGCTCGGCCGCTCATGCACGTCAAGAACGGCGGCTGTGGCGTCGGTCATTATCATGTCCCCCTCACGCGCTAAAACTGCGCGGTTATACGGGAAGGGCCCAGCGTTCGGAAGAGAGGAGAGGCCGCCGGGGGATCAAAATTATTTCAGTTTTGTTACAGAAATCGGACGCATACACTGCCCGTCTTGCCGGCCCCTCTCAGCCTGGGCGGCAAGCCCTTCTCCGCGCTGACGAACTCCGCTTATGACGGCTACCCATATCCTGATCACCTTGCTGGGCCAGGTCGCCCTGCTGCTCTGGGGCATCCATATGGTGCAGAGCGGCATTATGCGCGCCTATGGGGCGGGGCTGCGCCGCCTGCTCAGCAAGCGGCTCGGCAACCGATTCAGCGCCTTCCTGGCCGGCTTCGGCGTCACCGCGATCCTGCAGAGCAGCACCGCGACCGGGCTGATGGCGACCTCCTTCGCCGCCGGGCGGATCGTCGATCTGGTGCCGGCCCTGGCGATCATGCTGGGGGCCAATGTCGGCACCACGGTGATCGTGCAACTGCTGGCCTTCGACATGACGCTGCTGAGTCCGCTGCTGATCCTGGTCGGCGTCGTCGCCTTCAAGCGCGGCGGGCAGACCCGGATCCGCGATCTGGGGCGGGTGGCGGTCGGCCTCGGCCTGGTGCTGCTGTCGCTCAGCCTGCTGACCGAGACGGTGGTGCCGCACGAGATCGGCCCGCGAACCCGCGAGATGATCGACATCCTGACCGGCGATCCGTTGATCTGCGCGCTGGCCGCCGCCCTGTTCGCCTGGGGCGCGCATGCCAGCGTGGCGGTGGTGCTGCTGATCATGTCGCTGGCCGCCGGCGGCATCGTCGATGCGCCGACCGCGATGGCGCTGGTGGTGGGGGCGAATATCGGCACCGCGATGAACCCGCTGATGCAGTCGCTGGGCCGCGACCGCGCTGCGTTGCGCGTGCCGGTCGGCAATATGCTGACCCGGCTGGCCGGCGCCGCGCTGGTGCTGCCCTTGCTGCCCCTTCTCACCCAATGGCTGACGCCGCTGGGGGAGGGGGCGCGGGCGGCGGCGAATTTCCATACTGCCTTCAATCTGGCGCTGGCGCTGCTGTTCCTCCCGCTCCTGCCGTTGATGGCGATGCTGTTGCGCCGCCTGCTGCCGGAACGGGCGATGCCGGACGATCCCAGCGTGCCGCGCCACCTGGATGCGGGTGCTGTCTCCGTGCCCAGCATCGCGCTGGCCAATGCGGCGCGCGAATCGCTGCGCATGGCCGATGTGGTGGAGAAGATGCTGAGCGGGTCGCTGGAAGCCTTCGAGAGCGGAGACCGCAAGAAGGTTTCGGCGATCTGCGCCTCGGACGACATTCTCGATCGGCTGCACGGCGCGGTGAAGCACTACCTGATGCGGGTCAGCCGGGAGGCGCTGGACGAGGAGCACAGCCAGCGCCTGTCGGAAATTCTGGCCTTCGCCATCAATCTCGAACATATCGGCGACATCGTGGACAAGAATTTGATGGAGCTTGCGGACAAGAAGATACGTCGGCAGCTCAGCTTCTCCGACGAGGGCATGCGGGAAATCCGTGAGATGCACAACCGGCTGCTGAACCATCTGCAGCTTTCCATCGCCGTGTTCATGGCCGGGGATCTTGATTCCGCCCGCCGACTGGTGCAGGAGAAGGAGCAGTTCCGCGAGCTGGAGCGTATCGCCACCGAGCGCCATTTCGAACGGCTGCGCGAGGGCGTGCCGCAGACCATCGAGACGACGGAATTGCATCTCGACATCGTGCGCGACCTGAAGCGCATCGAATCGCATATCGCAGCCACCGCCTATCCGCTGCTGGAACAGTCCGGCGGGCTGCGCCGCAGCCGGCTGACCTGACGCGGAAAAAGACCGGGCAAGCACAAGTGTGTCGCCAGATGGCGATTCAATTGCTAATAATCGCTGCCCGTCTTCCACGGCAGGCGGGCCGGGGCGCAGCGCGTATTAACCCACGGGGCGCGGATATGCCGGAGTTTCTGCATAGCGACAGGCTAAGGCAGCTGCATGATTATTACGTCCGGCTGACCCGCCAGGCGAAGGGCTACCCGTCGCGTCTGGCGCTGGATCCCAGCGCCGTCAAAACCGCGCTGCCGATTGTCTATCTGTCGAATGTGACGCAGGTGGAGAACCAGGCCCGCTTTCCTTTTCGGCTCGTTGGTTCGCAGTTGGTGGAATTGTTCCGTCAGGATTCCACTGGCCGCTATATTCGCGACATGCAGCTTGGCGGCTGGGAACATCATATCCGCGACGCCCATCTGAGGGTGCTGGAGAGCGGAGCGCCGGTGCTGACGGTAAAGAAGATGACGCTGAACAATGGCCGCGAATATTTCGCCGAGCATCTGGCGATGCCGATGCGCCTGGATGACGAGCGGATCGGCCTGATCTTCGGCGGGCTGGAAATGGTGCGCATCGAGCAGCGCGTGTTGCGCATGGATCTGGAACAGATCGACTGGGCGCGCGACCTGCACGGCGTCGACGTGCTGGAGCGGCGCGAACTGAGCCCCGAGGAACCGGCGGAAGCCGTCTGATCGCAAGCGGTTATCGCAATTCTGTCCGGCGCGCGTCCTTTTCCCGACACAAAGCGAGCCTACATTACGTCTCAACAGACAAAAGATTGAGGAGAGACGGTAATGAAGATGTTGCCCGCCACATTCACCTTGTCCGCCGCGCTGGCGCTGGCCGCCCCGGCCCTGGCCGACAAGGCGCCGCCCGAGAAGGCCGTCTCCCTGTCCAAGGTTGTCGCCGAGGTCGAGCAGCGGCCGGATTTCCAGTTCATCAAGGATATCGACTGGGATAGCGACGGCTATTACGAGATCGAGTATCAGACCAAGAGCGGCGGCGAGGTCGGATTGAAGATCGATCCGCTCACCGGCGAGGTCCGTCGATAAGCGATTGTTGCGATCAAAAACGGGTCATAGAGTAGGGCGATAATCATAAAATGAGGATCGCCCTGCCATGCTTCCGTTCCGCAAACGGCCCTTCGGCCTGAGCTTTCTTTCCGCCCTTGTCGTCTCGCTGGTGCTGCTGGGTGCCGGCAATGCCGGTTTTGCCCAGACCGCCCCCGCCGTCAAAGCCCCGCAAATCGATAATCCGCAGCGGGTGCTGCTCGTCGGCAACAGCTATTTCTACTATAATGACAGTCTGCATAATCACCTGCGCCGCATGGTGATGGCGGCCGATCCGGCGGCGGAAAAGACGCTGGAATACAAATCCGCCACCATCGGCGGGGCCAGCCTGTCGCATCATAATATCGACTGGCTGACCAAGCCCGGCCAGATCGGCGTCAAGGAGCCGTTCGAGGTCGTCATCCTGCAGGGCCACAGCGCGGCCGCCCTGTCGGACAAGCGCCAGGCCTCCTTCCGCGAGACCGCCACCGAATTTGCCAAAATCATCGCCTCGCGCGGCGGCAAGACGGCGCTCTACATGACGCACGCCTATGTCGCGCCACATAAGCAGGCGAAGCCGGATAATATCGCCAAGACCGAGGCATTCTATCTCTCGGTCGGCAATGAGATCGGCGCGCTGGTCATCCCCGTCGGCCTGGCCTTCGATGCGGCCTATAAGCGCGATGCCGGCTTGAAGCTGCACAACGCCGAGGATCATAGCCACCCGTCGCTGCTGGGCACCTACCTGGCCGCCGCGACCACCTATGCCAGCCTCTACGGTAAGTCGCCGGTCGGCAACAGCTACGACGCCTACGGCGCCATCGACGCCAAGACCGTCCGGCTGCTGCAGGAGGTCGCGCAGGACACGGTGACGGAATTCTTCGGCCGCAAATAAGGGGCCGCAAATAAGCGAGAGTAGGAGAGAGCTGGTGCCGGCTGAGGGATTTGAACCCCCGACCTTCGGTTTACAAAACCGCTGCACTACCACTGTGCTAAGCCGGCCCGCTTTTTCAATGGCCCTGTCCTACTGCCTCGCAGGCCGAAGGTAAAGAGGCGAAGCGCGGCTTATGCGCCGGCCAGGCCGGTGTCGAGCAATTGCTGGTGCAGGTCCACCAGCCGGCGCTTCTTCTCGGCCTCGTCGTCGATGCCGGCAAGGAAGCTGGGCAGGAAATCCTCCTGCTTCATGTAGCGCTGCGCCAGCTCCCGCGCGCGGCGCAGGTCGGGGCCGTCGATCAGCGTGCCGCTGCGGCACAGGTCGAGCATCGCCAAAGCCTTGTCCGCGCTGGATTTGCCGCGCTTGACGACCTTGTCGAAGATGGCGCTTTCCTCGATCAGCCGGGCCTGCGCCTCTTCCAGCCGCAGCGCCAGCTTGCCGGCGAACACCTCGCTGAGGGGGGAGCGGCCGAGCATCTGATGCATCTCGGTCACCGCGCGCAGCCGGGTGACGACCGTGGCCTCCTTCGGCGCGGCATCCGACAGGATGGTGCGGTCCTGCAGCAGGTAGTCGATATATTTCTTCAGATAATCGAGATTCTGTTCGCCCACCGTGACGGCGTACAGCTCCAGGCAGCGCCGCAACCGGTCGGCCAGGCGCGGCGTGTTGCCCATGATCTGGTAGATCGTCTCGTCGTTGATCAACCGGGACATGCGCCTGGCCAGCGCGGCCTCCGTCGCCTCGCCGCCGATGAACTGGCCATGCTTGTCGCGCAGCTTCCGGGCCAGCTCCTGCAGCGCCGCCAGCTCGATATCCGGCGCGGTGCCGGTCAGCGGGTAGGTGCCGGTCACCGCGGCGACGATCTGGCCGCGCAGCGCCCCCCGGGTCGCCGGCAGCTTGTGCCGCGCCAGCAGGGCCGCCAGCTCCGCCGTCAGCGCCGGCTGGCCTTGCAGGATAGGCGCGTCTGGGGCCGGCGCGTTGGGGGCGGGCTTGATCTGCGCCAGGGCGTAAAGCAGGTCGATACGCGGGCCGACGGTCTTCTGCTGCTTGCCGACCAGGGCGTCCAGCCCGGCCGGCACGCGGGCGATCTCCGCCAGCGCCTTGTCCAGCGGCGGCTGATCAGCGGCCGCCACGTCGCCATTCAGCAGAGAGAGCAGCAGCGCGGCCTTGTCGGCCCAGCCCTTCTGCTCCAGCAAGGCCTGGGCGAGGTTCAGGTTCAGGCGGAATTCCCGCGCCGCGCGCTCGCCTGGCAGGGCGGCGAAGCCGGCGGGCGTCAGCGCCTCGGCCGGGGCCTCGGCGACCGCCTTCAGCACACGGTCGCGCACCGCGTCGCACAGCGCATACAGCTCCTTGATGCGGCCGGCGACGTCGCGGTTCTTATTGCCGGAAACCTGGGCGATGGCGATCTTCTGCACGGCGCCGGCATAGGCGGTGCCGGTATCGGCCAGCTTGCGCTGCAACTCGGCGCTGAACAGCAATTCGGTCGGCGTCGCGCGCATGGTTTCCAGGAACGACCGGCAGCTCCGCCCGATCAGCTCGCGGGCGTGCTGGCCGTGCAAATCGTCCGGGGCTGCGCAAAGGGCGGATTTCGCCAATTGCTCGTCGGTTTGGGGCGCATCGGTCATCGAACGGGCTGATACCGGTTCTTATGTGTCGTTGCCCCCTGTTTAACAGACAACGGGGAGGTTCCGCTACGCGCGGTTTGATTTGGTCGGAATCAGGAATCGCGACGCCGCGCCATGTCGTACAGCGCGATGGCGGTGGCGTTGGAGACGTTCAGACTGGCGATCGGGCCGGCGGTCGGCAGTCGCGCCAGCGCATCGCAGCGCTCGCGCGTCAGCCGGCGCAGGCCGGGGCCCTCGGCGCCCATCACCAGGGCGACGCGGTTGCCGGGCTCGATCTGCTGCAGGGCGGCCGGGGCCTCCGAATCGAAGCCGATGCAGAACAGCCCGGCCGCCTTCATCTGGTCCAGCGCGCGGGCCAGATTGGTGACCCGCACGATCGGCACCAGATCGAGCGCGCCCGAGGCCGATTTCGCCAGCGTGCCGGTCGCCGCCGGGCTGTGACGGTCCTGCACGACCAGGCCGGCGGCCCCGAAGGCTGCGGCGGAGCGCAGGATGGCGCCGACATTATGCGGGTCCGTCACCTGGTCCAGCACCACCAGCAACAGCGGATCGGCGGGGCCGACGGCCTCGACAATGTCGCCGAGGTCGAGGTCGGCCAGCGGCTCGACCTGGAGCGCCAGGCCCTGATGCACGGCATCGGGAAACAGCGAATCGATCTGCGCGCGCTCGACGATATCGACCGGCAGGCCGGCGGGCAGCGCGCCCATGGTCTCGCGCGCCTGGGCCGTCATCAGCAGGCGCTTGGCCTTGCGGCGCGGATTGTCGAGGGCGGCGCGCACCGCATGCACGCCCCAGACGAAGCGTGCCGGATCGCCGGTGCCGCGCATCGCCCCGCGTGCGCCCCGGCCCGGCCCGTCGCCCCGCCCGTCGCCCCGCCCGTCGGCCCGTCCATCGCCCCGTCCATCACCACGATCGGGCGAGTCGGGGCGACGGGCCGGGGCGGGGCCGCGGTGCGGTTGGGCGGGGCGGGCGTCGCGGCCCGGACGATTGCGCTTGCTGCTCATCGCCCCTTAATATGAGCAGTCGCGACGGGCGGCAAGGACGATCCCGGCCCTTTCGCCTGTGATATGCGATGGGTGGCGTTTTCGCATTGACAAGCTGGCCTGTTTCTCCATATTTCGCACTCCCGCAGCGCCGGGGTACGAAGGCGACGCCAGACGATTGCCTGTCGTTGGGCGGAGGGGTGGCCGAGTGGTTAAAGGCAGCAGACTGTAAATCTGCCCGCATAGCGTACGCAGGTTCGAATCCTGCCCCCTCCACCACCATCGTACGAATGCGTGTTTCCGGCGGCCGGGCCGTTGGAAAGAATGAGGTGTGTCCGATGGGGTCATGCCGGCCGAGGAACCGGCCAGTATGGCGCCGGCGGGTGCAGAGGATCGTTGGGCGGGTGTAGCTCAATGGTAGAGCCCCAGCCTTCCAAGCTGGTTGTGGGGGTTCGATTCCCCTCACCCGCTCCAGTTCCGCGTCCGGCGGCCAGCCTGCTGTTGGTTGAGCCCGGTTTTTTGGTTGAACTTTGAAACAGGAAGCGTGGCACGATGGCCAAAGCGAAATTTGA
>NZ_LPXN01000136.1 GCF_001618175.1 Oceanibaculum pacificum
CGCCCCTTCGCCAGCGACCCCGGCCGCGCCCGCCGCGATGCCGGCGCCGGAACCGGCCCGTACCGCCGCGCTGCCTTCCGCCCGTCCGGAACCGGTTACGCCGCCGGCGCCGCCGCGTCCGGTCGCCCCGCAGGAGGCGCCTCGGGCGGCTGCCCAGCCTTCTCCGCAGGCCCAGCCTTCTCCGCAAGCCAAGCCGGCGCCTGCCGCCCGGCCTACCGAGCAACGCACCGCCGCCTTGCCACCCGCCGCCGCGGCGCGGGAGACCGCCCCCCGCGCCATCGATGGCGGCTTCAGCCTGCCGTTCCCGGCGGGCGGCAGCGATCTTGCCGACCAGGCGCGGGGCCAGCTTGCGCCCATCGTCCAGCGCTTGAAGGCGGATGACGGCTTGCGCGTGCAGTTGATGGCCTATGCCGCCGGCGACGGCAGCTCCAGCAGCCAGGCGCGCCGCGTCTCGCTGTCGCGGGCGCTGGCCGTGCGTTCTTACCTGATCGAGCAGGGAATCCGCAGTACCCGCATGGATGTCCGCGCGCTGGGCGACACCAACAGGGACGGTTCGGCCGACCGCGTCGATGTCCGAATTGTCGGCCGTTGACCGCCGGCACAGCGAAACCCGACCATATATGCGCCGCTAGCCGGGCGCGCATCCCCCGTTCCGCCGCGAAAGGCAGAGCCTGATGAGCACGCCGAAACGCTTTCTCACCCGCATGGTGATCTTCCTTGTCGCGGTGGCGCTTTCGGCGGCCCTGCTGTTTCCGACGCTGCGCACCGCCTTCATGACCAGCCCGATTCTGAACGGCATGATCATCGCCGTGCTGCTGCTGGGCATCGTCTATATTTTCCGCCAGGTGCTGATGCTGGGGCCGGAGGCGGCCTGGATCGATTCCTTCCGGCGCGGCGGCAACACCACGGCCGTGCAGCGCCAGCCGCGCCTGTTGAACCCGGTCGCCACGCTGCTGACCGAGCGCCAGGGCCGGGTCAGCCTGTCGGCGATATCGCTGCGCTCGCTGCTCGACGGGGTGGCCTCGCGGCTGGACGAATCGCGCGACCTGTCGCGCTACCTGGTCGGGCTGCTGATCTTCCTGGGGCTGCTGGGCACCTTCTGGGGGCTGATCCAGACCATCGACGCGGTCGGCAAGGTAATTGCCAACCTGTCCTTCTCCAGCGGCGATCTGGGCACCGTGTTCCAGGAGTTGCAGGCCAATCTGGAATCGCCGCTGGCCGGCATGGGCACGGCCTTCAGTTCCTCGCTGTTCGGCCTGTCGGGCTCGCTGATCCTGGGCTTCCTCGATCTCCAGGCCGGCCAGGCGCAGAACCGGTTCTATAACGAGCTGGAGGATTGGCTGTCCAGCATCACCCGGCTGGGCTCCGCCGGGCCGGTCAGCGAGGGCGAGGCCTCGATGCCGGCCTATGTGCAGGCGCTGCTGGAACAGACCGCCGATACCATCGACCGGCTGCAACGCACCATTGAGCGCGGCGAGGAAAGCCGGCGCAGCGCCAATAACAACCTGATCTCGCTGACCGAGAAGATGAGCGTCATGACCGACCAGATGCGGGTCGAGCAGTCGCTGATGCAGAAGATCGCCGAGGGCCAGTTGGAGCTGCGGCCGGTGCTGGCGCGGCTGGCTGATACCTCCAGCTTCGGCTCCGACGAGCAGACCCGCGCCCATATCCGCAATATGGAGCTGTATCTGGCGCGCCTGCTGGAGGAAAGCTCCAGCGGCCGCAACCAGGCCATCGAGGAAATCCGCAGCGAAATCCGGCTGCTCGCCCGCACCATCGCCGCCATCGCCGAAGAAAGCCAGCGATGAGCGCGCTTCGCCGGCAGCGTCGTCAGCTCGACATCTGGCCCGGCTTCGTCGATGCGCTGGGCGCGCTGCTGGTCGTCATCCTGTTCCTGCTGATGGTGTTCATCGTCGCGCAATTCTATTTGACCCAGGCGCTGACCGGGCGCGAGCAGGCGTTGCAGCGGCTGGAACGGCAGATCGTCGAACTGACCGACATGCTGGCGCTGGAACGCGAGACCAACGCCGACCTGCGGCTGAACATCGCCCAGCTTTCGGCCGAGTTGCAGGGCTCCGTCGCCACCCGCGACGATCTGACGGCGCGCGTCAGCCAGGTGGAGACACAGCGCGATACGCTGCAGGAGCGGCTTTCGTCCGCCCTGGCCGACCTGGAAGGCGCGCAACAGAAGCTGGACACGGCGGAGACCGGGCGCGACCAGGCCTCGGCCGACCTGATGGACGCCTATAAGGTGATCCAGGCCGACAAGGCCGCCATCGAGGCGCAGCTGCGCGACCTGGAGCGGCTGAATCGTGACATCGCCGCCTTGCGCAAGGTGCGCGAGGAGCTGGAGGCGCGGGTAACCCAGCTTGCCGGCGCGGTCCAGACGGCCGAGCAGAAGGAGCAGGAGGGCGCGGCGGCGCTGGCCGACCGCGAGCAGCGCATCGACACGCTGACCAGCGAGCTGACCGCCCTGCGCGACCGTTCCAAGGAGCTGGAGGCGCGCCTCAGCACGCAGGAGGAACGCACCGCGCTGGCCCAGAGGGATATCGAGACCAAGGACACCGCGATCAGCCGTCTGCGCGGCGCGCTGGAGAGCGAGGAGAAGCTGTCGGCCCAGCAGCAGGACCAGATCGCCATCCTCAACCGGCAGATAGTGGCGCTGCGCCAGCAGCTCGCGCGGATCAGCGAGGCGCTCGATATTTCCGAGGCCGAGAGCAAGGAGCAGGAGGCGCAGATCGTCGATCTCGGCCGCCGCCTGAACCTGGCGCTGGCCAGCAAGCTGGAAGAGCTGGCGCGCTATCGCTCGGAATTCTTCGGCCGGCTGCGCCAATTGCTGGAGGACCGGCAGAATGTGCGCATCGTCGGCGACCGCTTCATCTTCCAGTCCGAAGTGTTCTTCGATTCCGGCGCCGCCGCGCTGGCCCAGGGGGGACAGGCGCAGCTGAACCAGCTTGCCACGCTGCTGCAGGAAATCGGCAGTCAGATCCCGTCCGACATCGATTGGGTGCTGCAGGTCGAGGGTCATACCGACAATGTGCCGATCTCGACCCCGCAATTCCCGTCGAACTGGGAATTGTCGACCGCGCGCGCCATCTCGGTCGTGCGCCAGCTGATGGCGGCCGGCGTTCCCGCCGCCCGCCTTGCCGCCGCCGGCTATGCCGACAACAAGCCGATCGCCAGCAACGACACCGAAGCCGGCCGCCGGCAGAACCGCCGGATCGAATTGAAGCTGACCGCCCGCTAGGCGCGCTATGTGATTGCCAGCAGCCATAGCGACAGCCCCGGCACGGCGACCAGCAGGGCGATGCGCAGGGCGTCGGCGGCGAGGAAGGGCAGCACGCCCTTGAAGGTCTCCAGCATCGGCACCTCGCGGGCGGCCTGGTTGATGATGAAGACGTTCAGCCCGACCGGCGGGGTGATTAGCCCCACCTCCACCACGGTCAGCGCCAGAATGCCGAACCAGATGGCGGTCTGGTCGGGCGTCAGGCCGAAATCCAGCGCCATGATGACGGGGAAGAAGATCGGCACGGTCAGCAGGATCATCGACAGGCTGTCCATCACACAGCCCAGCGCCAGATAGATCGCCAGGATCGCCAGCAGCACCAGCAGGGGAGCAAGGCCGCTGCCGCCGATGATCGCCGCCGCCTCCACCGGCATGCGGGTCAACGCCAGGAAGGCGTTGAAGATCTCCGCGCCCAGCAGCACCAGGAAGATCATCCCGGTCGCCTCGGCGGTGGCCTTCACGCACTCGACCAGCCCGGCCAGCCGCATGCCGCCCTTGGTCACTGCCATCAGCCCGGTGCCGAAGGCGCCGATGGCCGCCGCCTCGGTCGGCGTGAACCAGCCGCCATAGATGCCGCCCACCACCAGAGCGAAGATCAGCGCGACCGGCCAGATGGCGGCCAGCGCCGCCAGCCTTTCCGCCGCGCCGCGGCGTGGGCCGGCCGGGCCGGCGGCGGGGTCGCGGCGCACCACCAGGGCGATGGCCAGCATGTAGAAGATCGCTGCCAGCACGCCAGGCACGAAGGCGGCGACGAACAGGCTGGCGATGTTCTGCTCGGTTAGGATGGCGTAGATCACCAGCACGACGGAGGGCGGGATCAGAATGCCCAGCGTGCCGCCGGCGGCCAGCGTGCCGGTGGCCAGCCGGCCGGAATAGCCGTGGCGCTTCATCTCCGGCAGGGCGACCTGCGCCATGGTCGCGGCGGTCGCCAGCGAGGAGCCGCAGATCGCGCCGAAGCCGGCGCAGCCGCCGATCGCCGCCATGGCAATGCCGCCGCGCCGATGGCCGATGAAAGCGGCCGCCGCATCGAACAGCGCGCGGCTGATGCCGGCCTTGGCGGCGAACTGTCCCATCAGCAGGAACAGCGGCACCACCGACAGCGTATAGCTGGAGAACAGCGCGTATGGCCCGGTCTTGAGATAGCCCAGCAGCGGCAGCCAGCCCGACGCCAGCACATAGCCGGCCCCGCCGACCATCAACAGCGCCACGCCGATGGGGATGCGCAGCGCCAGCAACAGCAGCAGCACCGGGAAGCTGAGCAGCGCCAGGGTCATGGACGCGGCCTTAACGCTGTGTAGAGGGCGGTCGCCGCCAGCAGGGCGCAGAAGAAGGTGGCGGGTACATAGCCCCACCAGACCGGCAGGGCCAGGATCATGCTGGTCTCGCCATACTGCCGGTAATCCAGCCCGCCCAGCCATAGCCGCCAGCACAGCAGGACGGCGATGCCGGCCAGCAGCAGCCCGCCGATGCGGTCCAGCGCGCCCCTCACCGCCAGCGGGGCCTTGGCGGTGAAGATATCGACCGCGACATGACCGCCGCGCATCTGGCAATAGGGCAGGAAGGCGAAGACGGCGGTCGCCACGCCCAGCTCCACCAGCTCGTAATCGCCGGGAACGGGCAGGGCGAAGAGGGCGCGACCCAGCACGCTGGCCAGGGTCATCACGGTCAGGGCGACCAGCACCAGCCCGCCGAACACCGCGCCGGCGGCAGTCAGCCTCTCCAGCAAGCGGCCTGGGCTAATTCCCATCGGTATGCTGGGTGACCAGCAGGCGGGCATCGTCCAGCAGCTTCGCGCCGTCGATATTCTTGCCCTTCATCTCCGCCAGCCAATCGTCGATCACCGGCTGGCTGGCCTGCTGCCAGCGCAGCAGCTCCGGCCCTTCGATGCGGTTGAAGGCGTGGCCGGCCTCGACCGCGACCTGGCGCGCCTGCGCCTCCGTCTTCTCCCACACCGCACCGGCCCATTGCGCCGTCTCCAGGCCGGAATGGGCATCGATGGCGGCCTTCAGCGCGTCCGGCAGCCCGTCATAGCGCTGCTTGTTCATCGCCAGCAGGAACACGGCGGTGTAGATGCCGCGCGGCCCGGCGATCTCGGTATTGCTGTCGGTCAGCTCATGGATGCGCAGCGCGGTCGTCACCTCATAGGGCAGCAGCGCGCCGTCGATCACGCCCTTGGACAGCGCTTCCGGCACCTGCGGCACCGGCATGCCGACCGGGGCAGCGCCCAGCGCCGCCAGCATCTTGTTGGAGATGCGGGTGGGGGCGCGGATCTTCAGCCCCTTCAGATCGCCCAGCGTGGCGATCGGCTTCTTGTTCATATGGAACGCGCCGGCGGCGTGGACGTGGAACAGGATCGGGTGCACGGCGGCGAACTCGTCCGCCAGATGCTTCTCGGCGAAGGCCTGCACCGCCTGGCTGGTCGCCTTCGCGGTGCCGGCCACGAAGGGCAGCTCGAACACCTCCACCTTGGGAAAGCGGCCCGGTGTGTAGCCCGGCAGGGTCCAGACGATATCCACCACCCCGTCGCGCACCTGGTCGAACAGCTGGGGCGCGCGGCCGCCAAGCTGCATCGAGGGATAGATTTCCACCTTGATGCGGCCCTTGGCAGATTCCTCCACCTTGCGCGCCCACGGCTCCAGGAAGTCGGCCTGGGTATGCGAGGTTGCCGGCAGGAAGTGATGCAGCCGCAGCGTCACCTTCTGCTGCGCGGCGGCCGGCTGGGCGACCAGGGCCAGCATAAAACCGGCAAGGGCGAGGGCGATGGTTCTCATAAAGGCCTCTCCTGCTGTGTGGGAGGTCAATACCTCCTTAACGGTGTGTC
This sequence comes from Oceanibaculum pacificum, assembly GCF_001618175.1. Classification (GTDB taxonomy): domain Bacteria; phylum Pseudomonadota; class Alphaproteobacteria; order Oceanibaculales; family Oceanibaculaceae; genus Oceanibaculum; species Oceanibaculum pacificum. The sequence continues at coordinate 6,108 of NZ_LPXN01000136.1, forward strand.
CCGCAATGCCGAGAAGAGCGCCCATGGGCGCATGCCGCTTGCAATCGAGTCAGGGGGAGGCTTTGCTTGCCGGCAAAGCGGATGAATAAAGGAGGATGCTGTGAGCGGTCAGTCGCAAGATTTGCCCGGTGGCGGGCTGGGGCTTGGGTCCGGGGCGCACCGGCCGGTGACGCTGGGCAGCCGGCATATGGTGGCGGCGGGACATCACGCCGCCGCGCAGGCCGGCCTGGCGATCCTGGAGGCGGGCGGCAATGCGGTCGATGCGGGCGTGGCCGCCGGCATGGCGCTGGGCGTGCTGCAGCCGGACCTGGTGAATGTGGCCGGCGTCGCGCCGACCATGATCCGCATGGCCGAGACCGGCGAGGTGGTGACGATCAGCGGCCTCGGCTGGTTCCCCAAGCAGGCCAGTTCCGCCTATTTCCGCGATCATCATGACGGCGAGATTCCGCCCGGCCTGCTGCGCGCCGTCATTCCCGCCGCGCCGGACGCCTGGATCACCGCGCTGGCGAAATACGGCACGATGCGCTTCGCCGATGTCGCCGCCGCCTCGATCCGCTTCGCCGGGGAAGGGTTCCCGACCCATGCGCTGCTGGCCGATTTCGTCGGCGCCAACGAGCAGGGTTTCGCGCGCTGGGAGGCGAACCGCGCCATCTACCTGCCGCAAGGCCGGCCGCCCCGGCCGGGCGAGCTGTTCGTGCAGGCTGATTTGGCGCGGATGCTGACCTACATGGCGGAGGCGGAGAAGGCTGCCGGAGGCAGCCGCGAGGATGGGCTGAAGGCCGCGCGCGACGCGTTCTACAAGGGCGATATCGCCCGCGCCATCGCCCGCTATCACACCGAGAATGGCGGCTGGATGACCGAGCAGGATCTGGCGGATTTCTCCGTCGCCATCGAGAAGCCGGCCAAGGGCCGGTTCCGCGACATGGAGGTCTATACCTGCAATGTCTGGTGCCAGGGGCCGGTGCTGATCCAGATGCTGAAGCTGCTGGCCGGCGCCGATCTGCGGGCGCTGGGGCATAACAGCCCGGCCTATATCCATCTGCTGACCGAGGCGATGAAGCTGTCCTTCGCTGACCGCGAGGCCTATTACGGCGATCCGCGTTTCGTCGATGTGCCGCTGGAGGCGTTGCTGTCGGACGCCTATGCCGATCTGCGGCGCGGGCTGATCGACCCGAAGAAGGCCTGGCCGGGAATGCCGCCGGCGGGCGATCCGCGCACCATGCGCGCGGTGTTGGGCAATGGCGGCAGCGACGCGCCGGTGCGCACGGACGAGCCGGCCCTGTCGCCCGACACTTCCTATGTCTGCGCGGTGGATCGGTGGGGCAACGTGTTCTCCGCCACGCCCAGCGATACCTCGAACGACATGCCGGTGATTCCGGGCCTCGGCATCTGCCCTTCCTCGCGCGGCTCGCAGGCCTTCACGCAGGAAGGGCACGCCAGCGAGGTGATGGGCGGCAAGCGCCCGCGGCTGACGCCGAATCCGGCGCTGGCGGTGTTCGACAATGGGGCGCTGATGCCGTTCGGCACGCCCGGCGGCGACGTGCAGTCGCAGGCCATGCTGCAGGTGCTGCTGAATGTCTCGGTGTTCGGCATGGATACGCAGAGCGCCATCGACGCGCCGCGCTTCGCGACCTACAGCTTTCCGGATTCCTTCGCGCCGCACCCCTATTATCCCGGCCGCCTCAGCGTCGAGGGACGGATCGCGGGGGCGACCGCCGACACGCTGGCCAGGCTGGGCCACGACGTGGTGCGCTGGCCGGACTGGACCTGGAAGGCGGGCGGCGTGTGCGCCATCGTGGCCGATCCGGCGACTGGCTTGAAGGCGGGCGGGGCGGACCGGCGGCGGCCGTCCGGCGTGGCCGGGCTGTAGCGCCTCAGGCGTCGGCGGCGAGAGGCATCGGCTCGCGACCGGCCTTCGGGAAGGTCAAGCGCACGCAGGTGCCCTTGCCGGGGGTGCTGTCGATCTCGAATTCGCCGCCATGCAGCCCCATCAGGGCACGCGCGATGGGCAGGCCCAGGCCGGTCCCGGTGTGTCGCCGGCCCAGATCGCTGTCGACCTGGCCGAACGGGGCCAGGGCCTGCTGGATTTCCTCCGGCGTCATGCCGATGCCGCTGTCGCTGATCTCGATGTGGGTATCGCCGGCCGCCGTGGTGGAGAAGGCGAGGGTGACGATTCCGCCGGAGGGAGTGAATTTTACCGCGTTGGACAGCAGGTTCAAGATCACCTGCTTGGCCGCCCGCTCGTCGCCATACAGATCGGGCGGCGGCTCGGCGAAGCGGCTGCGCAGATGCACATGGCTCTCGCGCGCCTGGCTTTCCATCAGCGTCAGGCAGGCGCGCGACAGGGCGCGCACCTCGATGGGCTTCGGCTCGATCTTCATCTTGCCGGCCTCGATCTTGGAGATGTCGAGGATGTCGTTGATGATCGACAGCAGATGCCGGCCGCTATCGTGGATCGAGACGGAATAATCGCGGTAGCGCACCGCCCCCAGCGGGCCGAACATCTCCTTCCGCATGATGTCGGAAAAGCCGATGATGGCGTTCAGCGGGGTGCGCAGCTCGTGGCTCATATAGGCCAGGAACTCGGTCTTGGCGCGGTTCGACAGCTCCGCCTCCTCGCGCGCCTGCCACAGCGAGACGGCCAGCGCTTCCATCTCCCGGCCGCGCTGTTCCAGCTCCTTCACCGCCTCGTTCTGCTTTTCGATGGAGCGCCGCAGCTCCAGCTCCACGATGATCTGGCGGGCCAGCACCTGAAGCGTTCTGCGCTGCGTCTCGGTCAACGAGCGCGGCACGCTGTCGATGGCGCATAGCGTGCCCAGGCGATGGCCCTCCGCGGTTTCCAGCGGCGCGCCGGCATAGAAGCGGATATTCGGTGTGCCCTGCACCAGCGCCATGTCGCGGAATCGCGCGTCGGCCAACGTATCCTCCACCACCAGCATATCGGCTTGCTGGATGGCATGGGCGCAGATCGAGGTATCGAGCGGGGTTTCCTGAAGCTGAAAACCCTGGGCCGATTTGAACCATTGCCGGTGTTCGTCGACGAAGCTGATCAACGCCACGGGCGTGCCGCAGATTTCGGTAACCAACTGCGTGATGGCGTCGAATTGGGGTTCCGGCGGCGTGTCGAGAATGGCGTAGCGTTGCAGCGCCGCCAGCCGACTGGTTGTTTTAAACGCGGTTCCCGTCATCCGGTAATCCTTGTCGGAAGCCGTCGTGCGCCCTCGCCGCCGGATCGACATGCCAGCAGGGTATACGCAATAAACTTAACAAATCAATTATAGGTAGTGTCGGGCGCGTCAAGCAGGGCACGCAGCTTGCGGGCCAGCTGGATTTTTTTGTATGGCTTGGAAATCAAATGCACGCCGCTATCCAGCTTGCCCTGGTGGATGATCGAATTCTCGGTGAAGCCGGAGGTGAACAGGATGCGCAGATCGGGCCGTAGCGCGCGCACCGCCGCCACCAGATCGTGGCCCATCAGGCCGCGCGGCAGCACCACGTCGCTGAACATCAGGGCGATGCCGTCCGGATCGGCGCTCAGCGCCGCCACCGCCTCGGCGCCGGTCGAGACGGCGATGCTGCGGTAGCCCAGATCGTGCAGGATGCGCTCCACCGTGCGGCGGACCATATCCTCGTCCTCCACCACCAGGATGGTTTCGCCGCGTCCGCGGGGTTCCAGATTCTCCGGCGCCAGGGGATCGACAGCCGCCGGGGCCGCGTCATGCACGCGCGGCAGGTAGATCTTCACCGTCGTGCCGTGGCCGACTTCGGAATAAATCTTGATGTGGCCGCCGCTCTGCTTCACGAAGCCATAGGCCATGGACAAGCCAAGCCCGGTGCCCTGCCCATCCGGCTTGGTGGTGAAGAACGGATCGAAGGCGCGGCTGAGCACGCTGGCGGGCATGCCGCTGCCGGTGTCGGTCACGGCGATCATCACATACTGGCCGGCCTGCGCATCGTGGATTGCGGCGTAATCGTCGGACAAGTGGCCATTGCCGGTTTCGATGGTCAGCTTGCCGCCCTCCGGCATGGCGTCGCGGGCATTGACCGCCAGGTTGACCAGCACGTTCTCCAACTGGCTGCGGTCGGCGCTGGTCAGCCATAACCCGCCGCTCAGCACCGTCTCGACCGAGATGCTGGGCGGCAGCAGCCGGTTCAGCAGGCTGCCCATGTCGCGGATCACCCGGTTCATGTCCAGCGTGTCGGGTTGCAGCGGCTGCTTGCGCGAGAAGGCGAGCAGCTTGCGGGTCAAATCGGCCGCGCGCTCGGCCGCCGACAGGGCGAGGCGCATTTCCTCCGCGCCGGTCTCGACCGCCGGGCGCGCCTCCAGCGCCAGATCCAGATTGCCGATGATGACTTGCAGCAGATTGTTGAAATCATGCGCCACGCCGCCGGTCAGCTGGCCGATGGCGTCCATTTTCTGCGCCTGGCGCAAGCGCTCCTCGGTGTCGCGGCGCTCAGTGATGTCCTGGATCACGCCGAACATGCCGATCGGTTGGCCGGCCGCGTCGTGTTGCAGGTGATACTCGGTCCAGCAGATGCGCTCCCGGCCGGACGGATGGACCAGACGCAGCTCGGTGGCGCCGCGAATGCCGGTCTGCCGGGCTTCCTCGATCAGGCCGATAACCCGGCGGTAATCGTCAGGATGGATCGCCCGGCGCATCTGTCGGCCCTCGATCCGGAGGGCGGTGTCGGCATCCTCTAGCCCCAGCATCTGCGCCATGACGGGAGAGACGACGGCGCTGTCATTATCCGCGTTCCAGCGCCAGGTGCCCAGCCTGGCGATGCGCTCGGCCTCCACGAAATCCAGCTGCGAATCGGCCAGCGCCGTGTAAAGCCGGGCATTCTCGATTGCGCTGGCGCCCAGGAAGGCAAGCTGCTGCAGCAGAATGATGTCCGATTCGACGAAATCTCCCTCATAGCGGTCGGTGAGTTGCAGCACCCCGAGATTGCCACCCTCCTTGTCGATCAGGGGGACGGCGATCCAGCCGTTCATGGGCGGGTGCCGATCCTTCGCCGCGCCGAAATTCAGGAAGGCGGGGTGGGCTTCCAACTCGGCCTGGGTCAGGCGCATCGGCTGGTTGTTCTCGCAGACCAGCCGGTAGATGCCTTCGCCGGTCGCCTCCTCCTTATAGTCGCGCCAGGCGGCGTATTTCTCCGAGAGCGAGATGCCGTGGATGGTCTGGGCGAAATGCGCGTTCGCCGACAGGCTGAGAACGGCCTGATGCGCGCCGATTAGTTCGCGCGCCACGTCGGTGATCTTGTTCAGCAGCGCATCGACATCGCGGATCGCGATCATGTCCCCGGACATGGCGGCGAGATAGCTGAGCTGTTCCGCCTGGCGACGCGCCCGGCCCTCGGACAGGTTCAGCTTTTCCAGATTGCGATTCTGCCGGTGCAGCGCCTTGCCGAGCAGGCGGGAGAACACGATCAGCGTCGTGACGATCACCAGCAGCACGAAGCCGTAGAAAAGGGTATGCATCAGCCAGTCGGCCAGGAAATCGTCCGCCGACAGGCCAACAAAAGCCAGGAGCGGATATTCCGGCACGGTGCGATAGGCGATCAGCCGCAATTTGGTGTCCAGCGGGCTGAGCAGCATCATCTCGCCGTTCGGCCGCTCCTCCGCCCGGTTGCCGAATATCTGCGCCACGCCCGATGCGGCCGCTGGATCCATCTTGATCGGCGGATCGCGCACCAGCATCTCGCCATCCAGGGTGAACAGGCCAAGCGTGCCGTTCTCGCCGACCTCCAGCGAGGCATAGAAGCGCTGCAGATATTCCAGCGAGAGCGATACCCCGACGATCCCGGCGAACCGCCCGTCCCAGGTGGTGAGCGGACGGGACAGGGTGAGGGCCGCCTGTTCCGGCGCGGACAGGCCGGGCACCGGGTGGCTGGGTCCGACGATCACCAGCCCCCGATTGACCGCGCCGGCATGCCCGGTGAAGCTGGGATGAGAGGACAGATCGCCCGCCAGTCGTTCCGCTTTATGCGAACTGACCAGCAATTTTCCCATATTGTCAGTGAGAAAAAAATCGACGACGCCGAGGGTGTCCGCCGCATGCATCGTCAAGAGGCGGCGATTGGTCTCGTGCAGCTCTTCCTGGAACACTGCCTCGCCCGGTATGTCCTTGGACAGGTCGAGCAGTTCCCGGTCGTAGGTGGTGATCGTCTGGCGCGTATGCTGGGCGAGCGCCGTGGCCAGGTTGCCGGCGATCTGCCGGGCCTGCTGGTAGGCGTCGTTATAGTGCTGCCATAGGCTAAGGCTCACCGCCGCTGTAATCGCCAGCGACAGGGCGACCCCGCAATAGGTGACGATACGGCTGGCTTTCATCGCCTGAAGGGAGGCTCCTGTTACGGAAGCGCCGGAAGCATGTTGAGATTGTGCGGCAATTTCTCAAGGGAGAATAAAGAAAGTTTTAATCTCCGTTCCATAAAATCATGGGTGTTTAGGCAACAGCGTATGAATGAGCATCCCAACCGACCGGATGTCCAATAGCAACGAACACGATCATGTCGCCGGTATCGGCGAGGCTGCGCTGAAGAAGGAGCTGGCGGCGCTGCTGGCCTATTGGCGGGACAAGCGCGCCGGCGCCATGGCGCGGCTGCCGTCGCGCCAGCATATCGACCCGCTGGATATACCCGGGCTGCTGCCTTTCATCTTCCTGGTCGATGTGGAGCGCCGGTCGCCGGCGCTGCGGTTCCGCTACCGCCTGATCGGCACGCGGCTGGTCGACCGCTATGGCTTCGACATTACCGGCCGCTATCTGGAGACGCTGCGCGACCGGCTATCTTATGACGAGATTTTGCAGGACTACACGCTGTGCGTGGCGCAGGCCAGGCCGGTTTCAGGCGAATATGAATATACCGATGGCGCGGGCCGGAAATGGCACTACCAGCGCCTGGTCCTGCCGCTGTCGGAGGATGGCGGCACTGTCACCATGCTGATGGGCGCTAATTGCTTCGCCGCCCGTCCCGTCGCCCTTCAGCCTTTCACCGGCGCGGGGATTTAGGGAAGGCGAGGGCCGGGTGCACCCGGCCCTCGCCAATCTCAATCCCTCAATCCGCCATTTCCGGTTCGCGGGCGGGCCGCGGGCGGGCCGGAGGCTCGTCGGGGTAGGTCAGCGCCAGCTTGCCGTCCTTCACATCGACCAGCACCGTGCCGCCCTTGGCCAGCTTGCCGAACAGCAGCTCTTCGGCCAGCGGCTGCTTGATGTTGGTCTGGATGACGCGGGCCAGCGGCCGCGCGCCGTAGGAGCGGTCATAGCCCTTTTCGCCCAGCCATTTGCGCGCCGCGTCGGTCAGCTCGATGGTCACGCCGCGGTCGGCAAGCTGGACCTCCATCTGGATCACGAACTTGTCCACCACCCGGTCGATCACCTCCTGCGTCAGATGCGCGAAGGGGACGACGGCGTCCAGCCGGTTGCGGAATTCCGGCGTGAACATGCGGTTGATCGCCTCGGTATCCTCGCCGCTGCGGGCCTCGCGCTCGAAACCGATGGCCGGCTTCTCCATGTCGGCGGCCCCCGCATTGGTGGTCATGATCAGGATGACGTTGCGGAAATCGACTGTCTTGCCGTTATGGTCGGTCAGCTTCCCGTAATCCATGATCTGCAGCAGGATGTTGTACAGGTCGGGATGCGCCTTCTCGATCTCGTCCAGCAACAGCACCTGGTGCGGATGCTGGTCGATGGCGTCGGTCAGCAGCCCGCCCTGGTCGAAGCCGACATAGCCCGGCGGCGCGCCGATCAGCCGGCTGACGGCATGCTTCTCCATATATTCCGACATGTCGAAGCGGGTCAGCTCGATCCCCATGATGGCGGCAAGCTGGCGCGCCACCTCGGTCTTGCCGACGCCGGTCGGGCCGCTGAACAGGTAGGAGCCGATGGGCTTCTCCGGCTCCCGCAGCCCGGCGCGCGACAGTTTGATGGCGCTCGCCAGCGCCTCGATGGCCTTGTCCTGACCGAACACGACATTCTTCAGGTCGCGCTCCAGATTGCGCAGGATGGTGCGGTCGTCGGTCGACACGCTCTTCGGCGGGATGCGGGCAATCTTGGCGACGACGGCCTCGACCTCCTTCACGCCGATGGTCTTGCGCCGCTTGGAGGCGGGCACCAGCATCTGCGCCGCGCCCACCTCGTCGATCACGTCGATGGCCTTGTCCGGCAGCTTGCGGTCGGAGATGTAGCGCGCCGACAAATCGACCGCCGCCTTCACCGCGTCGGCCGTGTAGCGGACATGGTGGTGCTCCTCGTAATAGGGCTTCAGCCCCATCAGAATTTTCACCGCATCCTCGATGGACGGCTCGTTCACGTCGATCTTCTGGAAGCGCCGGACCAGCGCCCGGTCCTTCTCGAAATAGGTGCGGTATTCCTTGTAGGTGGTCGAGCCGATGCAGCGCAGCGAGCCGGAAGCCAGCGCCGGCTTCAAGAGGTTGGAGGCGTCCATCGCCCCATCCGCCTTGCCCGCGCCGACCAGCGTGTGCATCTCGTCGATGAACAGGATGATCTCGCCGGCGGCCGAGGATATCTCGCTCAGCACCGCCTTCAGCCGCTCCTCGAAATCGCCGCGATAGCGCGTGCCGGCCAGCAACGCGCCCATGTCGAGCTGGAAAATGATCGACGGCTTGAGGACGTCCGGCACCTCGCCCTGCACGATGCGGCGCGCCAGGCCTTCGGCGATGGCGGTCTTGCCGACGCCGGGATCGCCGACATAGAGCGGGTTGTTCTTGGTGCGCCGGCACAGGATCTGGATGGTGCGTTCGACCTCCGCGGCGCGGCCGATCAGCGGGTCGATGCGGCCGGCCAGGGCCTTCTTGTTCAGATTAACGCAGTAATTATCCAGCGCCTCGCCGCCTTTGCCGCGCGGCCCGCCGGACGGCGCGCCCGGCTTCTCGCCCGGCGCTTCCTTCTCCTCGTCGATACCGGCGATCGGGCGGCTTTCGGTGCGCTTCGGTACCTTGGCGATGCCGTGGGAGATATAGTTCACCGCGTCGAAGCGGCTCATCTCCTGCTCCTGCAGGTAATAGACGGCGTGGCTTTCGCGCTCCGAGAACAGGGCGACCAGCACATTGGCCCCGGTCACCTCGGCGCGGCCGGAGGATTGCACATGAATCACGGCGCGCTGGACGACGCGCTGGAAGCCGGCGGTCGGCTTGGCGTCCTCCTCGCGCTTGGTCGCCAGATTGGCCAGCTCGGCATCGATATAGCCGGTCAGGTCGGCGCGCAGCTTGTCGACGTCGACGCCGCAGGCCTTGAGCACGGCGAGCGCGTCCTGATCCTCGGTCAGCGCCAGCAGCAGATGCTCCAGCGTTGCATATTCGTGCCGCCGCTCATTGGCGAAATCGAGCGCCCGGTGCAGAGTCTTCTCGAGATTACGGGACAGCATGGGGGCTATTCCTTCTCCAGCGTGCATTGCAAAGGATGCTGGTGTTGCCGGGCGAAATCCATGACTTGGGTGACCTTGGTCTCGGCCACCTCATAGGTGTAGAGGCCGCAAATGCCCACGCCACGGTGATGCACATGCAGCATGATACGCGTCGCTTCCTCCCGGGTCTTCTGGAAGAAGCGTTCGAGAACATGGACGACGAATTCCATCGGCGTATAATCGTCGTTCAGCATCAATACCTTATACAGCGACGGCTTCTTGGTCTTGGGCTTTGCCTTGACCACGACCCCAGTGCCAACCCCCGCACCGTCGCCGCCTTGATCCTGGTCGCTCATCAGGGGTGTACAATCCTTCCGTTCCGTGGAGCTTCCACTCCGTAGGCTTCCGTTGCCGAGGCGGTCCCGCCGATCCGGGATCGCCCCGACATCTTAATGATAGGGATTGCCCCTGGCTTCGCAAAGGGGGCTTTGCCGTCCCCCTGGCGAAACCGCAGTCTGGCGAAAGCCTAGCAGCGCCCCGCCCCGTTGAATGTGATGCTTTCTGGGCGTTTTGCGAGAGGCGGGCACACGGCATGCGACAAAAAAGGCCCGGCGGTTGGCCGGGCCTTTCTGTTCGGCCGGCATCCAGGGGGGCGGATGCCGGCCGGAGGGGCGCCCCTGAGGGGCAGCCGAGGAAGATTAGGCCGCCAGCGGCTTCATCATCAGCTCGACGCCGCTGTTCATGCGGGCCTTGATCGGCTCGATGGCGTCATTGGTGACCTTGATGGTCATTTCCGACAGCTTGGCGCTCTCGGCGATCAGCTGATCGAAGCTGGTCTTGGCGAAGCCGTTCTGCAGTTCGACAACGTCGCGCAGGGTCTTGCAACCCATCAGCGCCTGCATCGTCTCGGTCGCCTGCTCGACGCTGGACTGGGTGAAGCCGAACCAGGTCTTGGAGATATCCTCCACGCCCTTGGTCACGATGGCGCCGCTGGCGGTGATCGCGTCCAGGTTCTGCTTGTTGTAGCTGGTCAGCGTGTCATAGCCCTTGAAGAAGGCGTCGCTCTGCTTCGCGACATGCTCCTTGGTCAGGCCCAGCGCCTGCTCGTAGCCCTTGGTTGCGGCGTCGTTGCCGCTCTTCATCGCCGATTCCAGGGTCTGCTTGCCGGCCGCGACCATGGTCTCGACCTGCTTGATGGCAGCGTCCTGGGCGGCAGTGGTCTTCTTGGTGGTGGTCGTCATAATCAGGCTCCAATCTCGCTTTCGGGGCGTTTTCCGCTTCTCGATGCCTGTCGCGAAAGGAAGCGGCCGAATTCTTATGCTGCACTGCAACACGAGAGTAATTTAGGAAATCCGAATTCAGAGTCAATGAATTTTTTTGTGCAGTGCAGCAAAATTCCGATGGGCTGCATTTCTCCTGCCCGCAAAGCGGCATTATGGAGTAGCTTCGTGACGTAGAAATGACAGTGCAGCGCGGGGGCGTTCGTGACTTATTGCCTGGGTATCGCCATCGAAGAGGGGCTGATCGCCCTGTCGGACGGTCGCATCACCAGCGGCACCGAAGTGACGCACGCCAAAAAGCAGATGCTGCTGGGTCCGCCGGGCGCGCAATTCGTCATCATGACATCGGGTCTGCGCTCGCTGCGCGACAAGACGCTGGCCTATCTGAAGCGGGCCATGATGTCCGAGCAGGACGAAGGCTATCGCAGCATGCTGGACGCCGTCGCCGGCTATGCGGCCTGCCTGCGCCGCGTGGCCGAGGAGGATCGCGAGGCGCTGGAAACCTCGCAGCTTTCATTCAATCTGCACGCCATTATCTGCGGGCAGCTCACGCAGGATCGGGAGCCGGAAATGTTCCTGGTCTATCCGGAGGGCAACTGGATCGGGCTGGAGCAGCGCACGCCCTGTTTCTCCATCGGCGCCACCGGCTACGGCAAGCCGATCCTGGATCGCGCGCTGACCTTCGACAAGCCGATGCGCACCGCGCTTAACCTGGCCTATCTGTCGTTCGATTCGACGCGTTTCAGCGCTTCCAGCGTGGGGTTTCCGGTCGATATCAGCATCTATCTGCGGCGCGATAAAATCTGGCGCGCCGCCCGCTACGATTACGACGATGTGCGCGAGCAGCGCGAATGGTGGAACAATAATCTGACCGACCTCGCCTCCCGCCTGCCGGACGGGCCGTGGCTCAGCGATCTGCTGGCTGAGGGGGCGGGCGGCGGGCCGCGGTTCAGCCTCGTGCGGGACGACTGACTCCCTCCCAAAACGCTACCATGATACCGACAAATCTGTCGCCAATATTCATATTCGTATCAATAGGTTGTAGACTTAACTTCGAAACTGCATTAAGTTCGGCCTCATATTGGTGGTTACTGGCCACATTTCTGGGGTCCGAACGGGGCAGCGGGGGCAAGCATGGGCAGCAAAATCCGCATGAAAGCGATCATGGCGCGATGCGTGCCGCTGATACTGCTGGCTTTGCTGGCGCTTCCGGTCCAGGCGCAGGCGTCGGATAATCGCTATGCCGGGCTGGTGATCGATTACGATTCCGGCACCGTGCTGTTCGAGAAGAACGCCGATGCGCGGCGCTACCCGGCCTCGCTGACCAAGATGATGACGCTCTACATGACGTTCGACAGTCTGGAGCGTGGCCGGCTGAAGCTGGATCAGGCCATCCCCGTCTCGCGCTTCGCCGCCGGCATGCCGCCCTCCAAGCTGGGCGTTCCGGCCGGCAAGACCATTCCCGTGCGTGACGCCATCTATGCCCTGATCACCCGTTCGGCCAACGACATCGCCGTGGTGCTGGCCGAGGCGCAGGGCGGCAGCGAAAGCAAGTTCGCGCAGATGATGACCGACCGCGCCCGCAAGATGGGCATGAGCGGCACCACCTTCCGCAACGCCTCCGGCCTGCCGAATCCGCAGCAGGTCACTACCGCGCAGGACATGGCGCGCCTTGCCGTCCGGCTGATGCGCGACTACCCGCAATATTACGACATGTTCAAGGTGCGCTCCTTCACCTATCAGGGCCGCACCTACACGAACCATAACCGGCTGCTCGGCAATTTCGAGGGCACCGACGGCATCAAGACCGGCTATATCCGCGCTTCGGGCTTCAACCTGGTGGCTTCGGCCAAGCGCGACGACCGGCGGCTGATCGGCGTGGTGTTCGGTGGCCGCACCGGGGCTTCGCGCGATGCGCATATGATGGACATTCTGGATGCCGGCTTCGCGCAGACCGAAAAGCTGCTGGTCGCCAAGGCCGCGCCGCTGCCCTCGCGCAAGCCGATGCCGGAGGTTCGCCCGCAGGTCGTCGTGGCGGACGCCAGCGCCTCCGTGAAGCTGGCCGACGAAGATGCGATGGCCGAGGGCGATACCGCCGCGGTGCCGTCCACCACGGCCCTCTGGGCCGTCCAGGTTGGCGCGTTCGGCGGCGAGAGCGCGGCCCGCAAGGCCGTCGCCACCGCCCAGGATTCCGCACCCAAGGTACTGGGCGCGGCGCAGCGCCTGATCGAACGGGCCAGGCCGGAGGAGCGTCCGCTCTACCGCGCCCGTCTGGTCGGCCTCAGCGAGACTGAGGCACGACAGGCCTGCAGCATCCTGAAGACCAAGAAGATGCCCTGCGTGCCGGTCCCGCCGGAGGATACTCTTTCGGTCGCCAGCCTGCCGTCGCGCGGATAACGCAAGGCGGCCTGCCGCTTTTATTAGATTTTGTACGCCACCCGCACGCCGCCCCAATGGCGGCCCTGCACGCGGATCGGGGCGGAGCAATCCTTCATCAGCGCGAAATTGCCGCCGCCCATGTCGCGGCGATAGGTTTGCAGCAGGAAGGGCGTGGTGCTGCGGCCGGCGGCCAGGCCGACGCGGTCGTTGAACATGCGCCGGTTGCGGCTGTTCGCCGTGTTCCAGGCGACATCGCCGCGCTGCGGCTCGGAAAATTTCCGGTTATGCGTCGGCAGGTAGCCATTCTCGTCGACGCAGGCGCAGAACACGATGCGCGGGTCGGCGCCCAGCACCGGCTCCTGGATCGCCGGCAGCACGGCATCGGTGAACAGCGTCGCCCGGGTCAGGAATTGCTGCGGGTTGCTGCCCGCGATCGGCTGGTAGTTGCGGTCGAACAGATCGGCCAGCGTGATGTCGCCGCGCGCGATACCGGCCTCGAAGGCGGCGCCGATCCTGGCCGCGGCATCCTTCGCCAGGGTGATGAAGGGGGTATCGACCGTCTCGATCTCGGCGTCGGCGGTCAGGCCGATCAATTGTTCGGTGACGGTGACCAGCCGGTCGATCCGCTCGCGCGCCTGACTCAGATCCTGGCTTGAGCGCTCGACATCGCCGGTCATGCCCTCGACATGCGCCTGGAACAGCCGGCAGCGCTCGTCGATCTCCTCCGCCGCCGCGCCGATGGCGGCGGTCTCGCTGCCCACGCCCTCAATGGCGCGGCCGACCGTCTCCATGACATGATCGATGGCATCCGCCCCCTCGCGCACCGCATCGGCCTTCTGCGCGGCGGCATGGGTGCGCTGGATCAGGTCGTCGGACTGGGCGGCGAGATGGGTGAGGGTGGCGTTGATATCCTGCGTCGCCGTCGCGGTCTGGGTGGCGAGCTGCTTAACCTCGGCCGCGACCACGGCGAACCCGCGCCCGGCCTCGCCGGCGCGGGCCGCCTCGATGGTGGCGTTCAGCGCCAGCAGGTTGGTCTGCTTGGCGATGGTGGCGATCTCCTGCGCGACCGCGCCAACCTTGGCCAGCGCGTCGCGCAGGCCGGAAACCTCGGCATTGATCTCGGCCACGGCGGCGACCAGTTCCTGAATATCGCGCACCGAGGCGCCGATTTGCGCGCGCGAGCCGGCAATCTGCTGGGTCGCCGAGTCGGTCACCTCGGATACCGAGCGCGCCGCCTGGGAGACGTTATGGTTGCGCCCGGCCATATCCTCGGCGGCCTGCCGGACCTCGGTGAAGATATCGGCCTGACGCCGAACCCGGCTATCGACATCGGAGACATTGCCGGAAATATCCGCGATCTCGATCCCCAGATCGCCAACCCTCTCGGCAATGCGCTGCAAGGCATCGCGTTCCCGTCGGCGCAGGTCGCTCTCCTCCGCCGGCTCGCCTGCCATAAACGTCATCCAACCTCCCATGCGTTTATCGTTTGAAGAATGATAGCCTGCATTTCGTAAGAATCACGCAAATCAATGACGCGTAATTATCTAAAATTACGCGATAAGGGCCGAGGGCGTTGCTATAGTTGCGGCCATGCTCGGGCCGAGGTCTGTGCCGTGTCTCCCCTCATCCGGCTTTCGTTAGGCTCGTTCCTCGCCAAGCTGCAGCATCCCTCGCCCCGGAAGGG